>CALYBP010000044.1 GCA_944415425.1 uncultured Ruminococcus sp.
TATTTTCGCTCTGTGCAAAGCAATGCGGAAAGCAACATTTGGTAAAAAGCGCTGTAAATCCGACATTTTACTTCACTTTGCAAATCACAAGGTTTTAATAAACCCGTGTATTGTCTTTTTAATTCAGGGCTGACTTTTGTACGATTAATTAAAACCGAATTGTAATATTATTGCAGGCGTGGTAAAATAAGTTGAAAGAGGCGGTACGGTTGGAAAAATTTAAAAATCTTATCATTCACAAATCGAATTCTGCTTGGCAATACATAAAGGCTTTTGTTAAATGGACGCTGATAGCCTTTGCTATGGGACTTATCGGCGGCGCCGTAGGTTCGCTTTTCAGCATCTGCATAACATACGCAAACGATCTAAACAACAATCAATGGTATTTGATTTTTCTGCTTCCCTTAGGCGGTGTGCTGATTGTATCACTTTACAAACTTTGCCGCATTGACAACGACCTCGGCACAAACTTTGTATTGGAATCTATCCGCAGTAAAAATCATATTCCCTACGTTATTGCGCCTTTGATATTTGTAAGCACGATAATAACACATCTGCTCGGCGGTTCGGCGGGCAGAGAGGGAGCTGCCTTGCAATTAGGCGGAAGCATGGGAGCTGTCGCAGGCAAACTTCTAAAGCTTGAGGAAAGCGACGTTCACGTCGCTGTTATGTGCGGAATGAGCGGGCTTTTTTCTTCGCTGTTTTGCACACCTGTTGCCGCCTCGTTTTTTGCACTTGAAGTAATCAGCGTCGGCGTTGCATACTACTCAGCTCTTGTGCCTTGCTTTACATCCTCGGTAATTGCGTACTTTGTTTCACTTCACTTGGGGGTTGCACCATTTAGATTTGACATATCAAAGATAATTCCTCAGCTTAATTTTATATCTCTTATTCGTGTTATCGGTCTTGCAGCCGCATGTGCGGTAATAAGCATTATTTTCTGCGTGGCTATGAGGAAAACGCAAAAATGGTCAAAAAAATTTATCAAAAACGAATATTGGCGAATCATAATAGGCGGCATTGTAATTATTTTACTGACTCTTGCTGTCGGGTGCAAAGACTATAACGGAGCAGGTTCAAACATAATAACAAACGCGCTCGCAGGCAGTGCGAAGCCGGAAGCTTTTATATTGAAAATCATATTTACCGCCGTTACGATAGGCTGCGGGTATAAAGGCGGAGAGATTGTGCCGACGCTTTTTATCGGTTCAACTTTCGGATGCGTGTTCGGTGGACTTTTGGGACTTGACCCGTCGTTCGGCGCGGCAATCGGCCTGATTTGCCTGTTCTGCGGCGTTATCAACTGTCCTGTTGCCTCAATATTTCTAAGCGTTGAGGTTTTCGGTGCAGAGGGATTGATATTTTTCGGAATTGCAAGTGCAGTAAGCTATATGCTAAGCGGATATTACGGACTGTACAGCAGTCAAAAAATTCTTTACTCAAAATTAAAAGCTGAATATATAAACATAAACGCAAAATAAAAGTCGGTGCAACGCTTTATGGCATTGCACCGACATCTTTATTATGCAAAATCATATCTTGTCTGCGATTTCTCCGAGTCGTTTATAGATGCTGTTTTGAGGAACATAGCCTCTTACAAACGAAAGAGGATAAATGTTCGTGTGTCTTCCGACAACAGATCCGGGATTTAAAACGCTGTTACAGCCGACCTCGACAAAGTCGCCGAGCATAGCGCCGAACTTTTTGACATCTGTTTCCACTTTCTCGCCTTTGCAAAGCACCGTTACAAGACTTTTATCGCTTTTGAGGTTGGAGGTAATGGTTCCTGCTCCCGTATGCGCCTTATATCCGAGAATACTGTCGCCTATGTAGTTGTAGTGAGGCACCTGTACTCCGTCAAAAAGAATAGAATTCTTAAGCTCCGTTGAATTGCCCACAACAGCACCCTTTCCTACTATTGCGCTGCCCCTTATAA
Organism: uncultured Ruminococcus sp.; assembly: GCA_944415425.1. Classification (GTDB taxonomy): domain Bacteria; phylum Bacillota; class Clostridia; order Oscillospirales; family Acutalibacteraceae; genus Ruminococcoides. The sequence goes on from CALYBP010000044.1 coordinate 1,937, forward strand.
AAGCGCAGTGACGGATCTCTGCGTCCTCGCACACAATAAGCGGACCGCCCAAATATGCAGACGGATAAATCGTTGCGCTTTTTGCAATCCAAATATTCTCATCTTTTTGTTCATATATGTCGGGGTCAAGCGTCTTACCGAGTGCTATGATAAATTCGTTGATTTTCGGCAATGCCTCCCACGGGTACTCTATACTCTCAAGCAAAGGAGCCGCTATCGTTTTGGTGTAGTCGAACAGATTTTTTGCAAGTAAATTTTCATTGCACATTTTAATATACCTCTCATAAATTTTTTATAAACTGTTTTAAACTAATTATATTGATATATGCCTAAACCTCTACAAAAAACAGCCAATATCCGTTTGCGTCTTTGCCTGCCACAAATTCAACTCCGCAGCTTTCGTATTTTGAAAAAACATACATTTTCCCGTTTTGGGGATTGGTTACAGACGCACATCCGCCTGTATGCTTCCATTTTTCAGAAAAAACATTAAAACCTTTTATCAAAAAACTGTCCTTTGAGGTTTTTCCGACAAATCTGTAATTTTTAATCAATATTATCAGCCTTCTTGTATTTTAAATCGCCTGACAATTTTTTATCAAGCTTGGTCTTTTTAAATACCGCAAAAGTCACGGCGGCACATATAATGCCAAGAATAATTCCGCACAGCACATCGGACGGAAAATGAACATAATTATAAAGTCTTGAAAAAGCAATCAAAAACGCTAACACAAGAGCGGGCACGCCGAATTTTTTATCCCTCAGGAAAATCACCGTTGCCGCCGCAAACGAAGAACAGCTGTGTCCCGACGGGAAGCTGTAACTGTCAGGCGGAGCGATAAACAGCTCGGCAGACGGGTTTACAACAAACGGTCTTGGACGGCCGATTATATTTTTGAGTCCTATTTCGCCGATTAAAAATCCTGCAAGCATCGCACAAAGAACCATAACGCCCGTCGCTCTCGTTTTGCGAAAGCAAATCATAATTACGCAAGCAATTATCCACACGCCTCCGGCTTCTCCGATATAACTGAAAAAAGCCATTACATAATCAAGGAAAACACACCTCAAGGTGTTTTGAATAAAGTCAAGAATAGCAAAATCCATAGACTCAACGGCGCTAAAAAAATCCAATCAGCATACCTCCCCATCATTATATCAAACAAAGACGGAATTTTCAATATAAAATGTTAACCTTGTATAATATTTAAGCTAATTTATTTCAAATTTACTTAATTTTGCATAAAGCATCTCATCAACAACTGCTTCAACCTGTAATCCCTCTGATATATATTCTTCGGAAATCAGATTACCCTTTGTACGAATCTCGTTTGCAAGCCCCGCTTCGGCAAACGGTATAAGAACCTTGACACGCTTTACCCTGACAGGAAGGTTATCGTCTATGGCATTTAAAAGCTTATCAATACCCGTACCGTTTTTCGCGCTTATTTTTATACAGTTTTCAAATTCCTGCTCCTTTAAGTTCCCGTCAGTTAGATCGCATTTATTAAGAACGGTAATAACGGGAGTATCGCCGCAGCCGAGCGAATCGAGTAAATCCTCCGTTACTTTCAGATGAGTTCTCGCTTCCTCACTCGAAGCGTCGCAGACATTGAGGATAATATCGGACTGTGCCGCCTCCTCAAGCGTTGAGCGAAACGCCTCCACAAGATGATGCGGAAGCCTTCTCACAAGACCTACCGTATCAATCAGCATTACCGTAACGCCGCTCGGCAGTTTGAGTGCACGGGAGGTAGGGTCAAGAGTCGCAAACAGCTTATCCTGCGCAAGCACTCCGGCGTCTGTAAGATAGTTCATAAGCGTTGACTTGCCCGCATTGGTATATCCGACTATTGCTACCGTTATAACGCCGTCCTTTTCACGCCTCTTTCTTAGCATACTTCTGTGCTTTTCAACTTCAGAAAGCTCCTCTTTGAGTGTTTCCATTCTGCGTCTTATATGGCGGCGGTCGGTTTCAAGCTTTGTTTCACCCGGTCCTCTCGTTCCTATTCCTCCGCCGAGTCTTGACATAGCAATTCCCTTACCCGTAAGCCTCGGAAGCATATATTTAAGCTGAGCAAGCTCAACTTGCAGCTTACCCTCCTTTGAGCGCGCTCTGAGTGCGAAAATATCCAAAATCAATGTCGTGCGGTCAATTACCCTTACATCGGTTTTTTCTTCAATATTTCTGATTTGTGTCGAAGAAAGCTCGCTGTCCGCAACAATGAGATCGATTTCCTGAGCGTTGCAGATTTCCGCAATCTCATCGAGTTTTCCCGTTCCCACATATGTTGCAGTTTCCGCCTTAACAAGTTTTTGCATAACCGAAAGCACAGGATCCGCCCCTGCGCTTCGTACGAGTTCAAACAACTCGTCAAGCGATGCCTGTGCGTCGTATTGTCCCGTATCCACGCCGACAAGCAGTACTCTGGTGATTTTTTCTTCATTGCTCTTTAGTTCCATTTTAACTTCCTTTGTTCTTCAGTGTTTAATTAGTATAACCGTCTGACTGACCTTTGTTTCGGATTAAATATTCGCATATTTCTCATATTGAAACTTCAGATATTCTGTAAAATTACGCCGAATACAAACTTTACTATTTTTCTAATAAGTAGTATAATATAACGGTACGAATTTGTAAATGACAGTTAATGCAAATTATCAAATATTTTTCGAGGTCTTGTATATGGATAAAAAATATGATGTGGTAATAATCGGAACAGGTGCGGCAGGTTTGTACGCCGCTCTTAATTTTCCGAAAAACATAAGTGTACTGCTTGTTTCAAAGCGTGAGCTTGATCTTTCAAACAGCTCGCTTGCGCAGGGCGGCGTAGCCTGCGTTCTTGACACGGTCCACGACAGCTACAAGCTTCATATCACGGACACTTTGATTGCCGGAAAGTATAAAAACAATCTTTCCGCCGTTGAAAAGCTTGTCTCGGAAGGTCCTTCCGATGTATTGAGAATCAAAGAGCTTGGCGTTGATTTTGACTTAAATCCCGACGGCACTATGTGCAAAACACTTGAAGCAGGTCACAGCCGCCACAGAATTGTTCACCACAAAGATTCCACGGGCAAGGCTATTGTAGACAGGCTTATTGAAGTAGTAAACACCCTTCCCAATGTTACTATTTGCGATAACTCCCTTGTATATTCCATTGACAAAGCGCTCAACGGATTTTATGTAAGTATTCTCAAAGACGGTCAAAGCAAACATTTCGGATGCAATTACTGTATTCTTGCCACGGGCGGAATAGGAAGAGTATATAAATATACCACTAACTCGGCGATAGCAACAGGCGACGGAATTGCGTTTGCTTATATGCTCGGCGCAAAAATCAGTCATTTGTCTCGTATTCAGTTTCATCCGACAGCATTTGCCGCCGAAAAAGACAGGGAGCGTTTTTTGATAAGTGAAGCCGTGCGCGGCGAAGGTGCCGTACTGCTCAACTGCAAAGGAGAGCGTTTCGCATTTGACTATGACAGCCGTGGTGAGCTTGCCCCCAGAGATGTTGTATCTAACGCAATAATCAGAGAATCAATAAAAACGAACAGCGAACATTTTTATCTTGATATAACGGACAAGCCTGCGGATTTTCTCAAAGAAAGGTTCCCGATGATTTATCAGAGATGTCTTGAGGAGGGTGTTGATATTACAAAAGACAGAATCCCTGTTTTCCCGTGTCAGCACTACCTGATGGGCGGAATAAATGTTGACCTTGACGCAAAGACATCAATAGACGGTCTTTACGCAGCGGGAGAATGTTCTCACACGGGCGTTCACGGTGCTAACCGCCTTGCGAGCAATTCGCTTCTTGAGGCGCTTGTTTTTTCACGTTCGGCGGCGCAGGATATTACGCACAGAATAGAAAAATACGGCAGAAAACCCCTCGGACGGGAGCCTGCGTACAAGCCGCTTGACGGAAAGCCCATGCCCCACGGTTTTCGTTCGCAGATAAGGGAAATTTTGCAGGACGCTTATTTTGTTATTCCGAAGCCTGAAAAATATGATGAAAGCTATAAGCAAGTAGAAAACATTTTAAATGCGCTTTTCAGCGAAGACTACGAAATCACATCAGACCTTATTGAAGCGCGAAGTATTGCGATTATCGCAAGCATAATTCTTGAAGAAGTACGGGAGGGTATTAACCTATGATATTAAACACCATTTATGTTGACAACCTTATTAAAACGGCATTACTCGAAGATATTAATTATCTTGACACTACAACGGATTATCTTATTGATGAAAACCAGCAAAATACTGCGAAATTTCTTGCAAAAAGCGACGGAGTTCTTTGCGGTCTTGAGGTAGCTTTAAGGGTGTTTGAGATTTTACAGCCGTCGGGATTTGAAGCTAAAATATTTAAAAACGACGGCGACAAGCTGAAAAAAGGAGATATTATAGCAGAAATTCACGGAAAAACAAGGACAATACTCAAGGGTGAGCGCACGGCTCTTAATCTTGTTCAGCATATGAGCGGCATTGCTACTGCTACAAACAAGGCGGTTGAGCTTGTAAAGGGGACAAAAGCGTCGATTGCCGACACAAGAAAAACACTTCCCGGTATGAGAGCTCTTCAAAAGTACGCAGTCACGGTAGGCGGAGGCAGAAATCACAGATATAACCTCTCAGACGCCGCAATGCTCAAGGATAATCATGTTGATGCGGGCGGAGGAATCGCAAACGCCGTTTCAAAGCTAAAGACAAAACTCGGACATATGACAAAGGTGGAGCTTGAAGTAAGAAACCTTGACGAGTTAAAACAAGCTCTTGACGCAGGCGTTGATGTGATTATGCTTGATAATATGGACTGTGATGAGATGAAAAAGGCAGTTGAAATTACAAACGGCAGGGCGCTTCTTGAGGCAAGCGGAGGAATAACCGACGAAAAACTGCGCGAAATTGCGATTACGGGCGTTGATATTATCTCTATGGGGGCGCTCACTCACTCTGTTAAAGCTTTTGACATATCGCTCAAAATTTCAAAATAAATTAAAATGAGAATATAACAGTTAAAAACAGAAACAATTAAAGGGAATGATACTGTTTTCTCAACCTAAACTAAAATACGACAAATTCCAACAACAATATAGCAAGGTTTTGATTGAACAAGTCTTATAAATGTGGTATCGTTAATGTTATCTTCTGTTGTTTTAAACAGCACTTTGGGAGGATAAGAAAATGCTTAGGGACTTAAAACCTACTGATAACGTATGCGGTTATGATGTTAGACCGGGTTATTATCTTGTTAACGGCGCAACTCCTGTAAGAGGAGGCGTAAATTTTACGATAAGCTCTTTTTCGGCGACATCCTGCACACTTTTGCTTTTTAAGCCGCTTGAAAATACTCCGTTTGCAAAAATTCCTTTTCCGCAGTCTTATAAAATAGGAAACACATATTCTATGATTGTTTTCGGAATTGAAATTAACAAATTTGAGTATGCTTATTCTTTTGACGGCCCATATGATGAAAAGAAAGGGCTTTTGTTTGATAAAAACAAATATATTCTTGACCCTTACGCAAAAGCGGTAACCGGTCAGAGCGGCTGGGGCGAGAAACAAAGTCCCGACAGTGCCTACAAGGCTCGTGTTGTGTTTAATGATTACGACTGGGGCAACTTTAATAAAAAAAGTCTGCATTTTGAAGATTTGATAATTTACGAAATGCATGTAAGAGGCTTTACCCAGGACATATCATCAGGTGTTAAAAACAGAGGTACTTTTGCCGGAATCAAAGAAAAAATTCCCTATCTTAAAGAATTAGGTGTTAATGCTGTTGAGCTTATGCCGATTTTTGAATTTGACGAGATGGGAGCTTCACGCACATTTAACGGCGAAAAACTTTATGACTACTGGGGATACAACACGGTTTGTTTCTTTGCTCCCAACACAAGCTATGAGTCAGATCACAAGCATCACAGCGAGGGCAAAGAATTAAAAAACCTTATCCGTGAGCTTAACGAAAACGGCATAGAGGTAATACTTGATGTTGTTTTTAACCATACTGCCGAAGGAAACGAAATGGGACCTTTCTTCTCTTTTAAAGGTCTTGACAATAACATATATTATATGCTTACTCCCGACGGAAAGTATTATAATTTCAGCGGATGCGGAAATGTTCTCAACTGCAACAACCCGATTGTACAGCAGTTTATTTTAAACTGTCTCAGATACTGGGTGACTGAATACAGAGTTGACGGATTTCGCTTTGACCTTGCTTCTATCCTCGGACGAAACGAGGACGGCTCACCTATGGATAAGCCGCCGCTGCTAAAAGCTCTTGCGTTTGACCCTATTTTGGGAAATGTAAAACTGATTGCCGAGGCTTGGGATGCGGGCGGACTGTATCAGGTAGGAAGCTTTCCGTCATGGAACAGGTGGGCTGAATGGAACGGCAAATACCGTGACGATATGCGCAGATTTTTAAAAGGCGACAATAATCTTGCCTGGGCTGCGGCTCACAGACTTACAGGTTCAAAGGATTTGTACGATCCTGCATACAGAGGCAGCAATGCTTCCGTAAACTTTATTACCTGTCACGACGGTTTTACACTTTACGATATGTACTCATACAATGAAAAGCACAACTATAACAACGGCTGGAACAACACGGACGGCGCTAACGATAACAACAGCTGGAACTGCGGCGCAGAGGGTGAAACCGATGATTGCGGAGTAAATGAGCTTAGGCGTAAAATGTGCAAAAATGCTTTTGCATCCCTTATGTGCAGCCGAGGTGCGGCTCTGTTCCTTGCCGGGGATGAATTTTGCAACACTCAATTCGGCAACAATAACGCATATTGTCAGGATAATATAATTTCGTGGCTTGACTGGAACAGAAAAGAAAAATACAGTGATGTTTTTGAATTCTTTAAGTATATGATTTCTTTCAGAAAGCGTTTTCATGTCATAACAGCAAACAGAAAAGAGGCTACTTGCAGTCTGCCTCCCGAGAGTATACACTCCTGTATTCCGTGGAACACCGACTTTAACGACGACACAAGAATGATCGGTGTAATGTATGCGGGGGCGGACAAAAACGACCCCTCTCTGGATGAAATCGTGTATTTCGGAATAAACGCATATTGGGGCAACGTTAATGTTGAACTTCCCGCACTCCCGACCGGGTATGTTTGGAAACTGTATGTTGATACCGGCAGAAACAGTAATGATGTGATTGTTGAAAATAAAAGCATTTTGCTTTATGACCGTAAAATAACCATGCAGGGCAGAACGGTAATTGCGGCAGTCGCTCAAAAAATTTAAAAATCAGTAATAAAAATTCGGCAGATAAATACCTGCCGAATTTTTATTTATATCTATTAAATTGTCTGAATTCTTTTAAATGTGAAAGAAATTGTTTGCGGCAAAATTATACTAAAATCACACAAATGATTTTTCAATATGCATAACCGGAATAAGCTTAGGATCGATTTCGCGGAATTTTTCCTTAGTCATTGTTCGGATTTCATCATCTGACAGCTTATACCCGTAAGGAATAACAAAGTCAAATATAACGTTTGTATGCGTATCTCCCTTGACTATCCTAAAATCGTGAATTGAAAATCCGTTATCGTCGCTGCACAATTTTTTGCAAACAGTATCCTTTAGATTTAAGGTATATTCATCATCGGTTGCAATGGGGTCCATATGTATGATTGCCGTACAGTTAAATTTTCTCTCAAGTGTTTTTTCGATAAGGTCAATGGAATCATGCGCCTTTAAAATATCCTCATGACTCGGGATCTCCGCGTGAAGAGAAATTATACATCTTCCCGGTCCGTAATCATGTACCATCAGATCATGTATTCCTACAATCATATCGTCCTGCATAACGGTTTCTTTAATTTGACGCACAAAATCGGCATCGGGAGGATTTCCGAGCAGAGGCGAAAGACTCTCCCTGAATGTACTTATTCCCGTAAAAAGTATAAAAACAGCAACCGCACAGCCGAGGTAACCGTCAATATTTACACCGGTAAACCTTGAAATCACAAGACCTGCAAGCACAATCGTGGTAGCTGCACAGTCAGACAGAGAATCAAGCGATGTTGCCTTTAAGGTCGACGAATCTATCTTTTTAGACAAAACTTTATTAAAAAAATACATCCAAAGCTTGATTATTACCGATGCAATAAGTATGCAGGCAGACACAACGGAAATCTCGGTAGACTCATCGGGAGAAATTATTTTCTCAACCGAACTTTTAAACAGCTCAACTCCGACAAGCAAAATAACGACGGAAATTCCCAGTCCCGCTACATATTCGTAACGTCCGTGGCCGAACGGATGTTCCTTATCGGCAGGCTTACCTGCAAGCTTAAATCCGAGAAATGTTACAACCGAGCTTCCTGCATCGGACAGGTTATTGAACGCATCGGCAACAACAGAAATTGAGGCTGAAATAAGGCCCGCCGCCAGCTTTGCGGTAAACAGACACAGATTAAGAAAGATACCCACAATTCCCGACATATTGCCGTATGCCGAACGAACGTCAGGATTTTTTACATCATCGCTGTTTTTTACAAACAGTTTTATCAGTAGTTTTATCAATACTAACACCGCTTAAATATAATATTATTGAGCTTAACACCCGATAGTAATTTTATATCAGCAAACATCGGTTAGTCAAGAGAAACATACTTATTTCTTATACTTACAAGCAAAATCGTATGTTAAAAGCAAATTAAAACTATACATTCTTTTAAAAGCTTTGACTGTTTTGGTCTTTATTCCTGCTTTTTCGGTTTCGATAATAGAACGATAACAAAAATCCGCCGAACAAAACAAAGTTTATATTTTTCAGGAAATTTATTAAATACGAATACATTTTCATATAATCGTCCAAAGCAGACGGATTAATATTCGCCATATTTCCTTTAAAACAAATTGAGCAAATCTCAATTATTATAATCAATGAAATCCATGCAACACTCAGTCCGAAGAACAGAGATTTTTTTTCGAAACACTATGCAAAAGATAATTAAAAATACGATTAACACACCAAGCACAATATAATTAATATAAAGCATTACTTTTTCCTCCTTATACAAAGTGCAGCCAAAAATATTATCAGCAGAGGAAAAAGATCAACTACAAAAACTAAAAATGTCGGAATTTCAACACCGAACAGTATCTTCCCTTTCACGGTAAAATAGTAAACACAAGCATAAACTAATGACAGCAAGTAAATATAAAACACCTTAGGTTGTTTAATTATTGCCGCAATCAATGCTGATAATAATGCTAATGTGTAAACCATAATTACCTCTTGAAAGCAAAATAAAATAAATGTCTAATAATGTATGTATTATATTAATTATACATTAAGTTCAGCAATAATTAAATAATTATAAAAACATTACGCATAAAATTTTCTTATATAGATTTTGTGCAATATGCATAAAGCAAGTGTTCACAATATTGTGAACACTTGCTTTTTTTATAACCTTCGCGTAATTCAATCGACAGAATATTGTATATTTTATTTTAATTTCACTTTTAAAAGTCTTGCGGCGTACAATACACAGATAACGCTTACGCCTGTGTCGGCAACTACGGAAAGCCACATTGACGCAATACCCAAAACCGCAAGAATAATAACTGCTGCCTTTACGGCAAGCGCAAAAATTATATTGGTTTTTACTGTTCTGATTACTCGGCGCGACAGTTTTACCGCGTCGGGAAGCCTTGCAAGATTACCCGAGGAAAGCACAACATCCGAGGCTTCTATGGCAGCTTCACTTCCGAGTCCCATTGCGATTCCGCAGTCACTTGCGGAAAGAACGGGGGCGTCATTTATACCATCACCGACCATACAAACGCTTTTTGACGACGACTTGATTTGCTGAGCTGTCGCTAATTTATCAGACGGTAAAAGATTGGAATAACATTTATCAACGCCCAGTTTTTTGCTTACTTCTTCCGCATTGAGCTTTGAGTCTCCCGTGAGCATTACCGTGTTTTTTACAGAAAGCTTCTTTAGTTGTGAAATAACTCCTGCCGCTTCATCCCTAACGGTATCACTCACCTTTAGCTCTCCTATAAGCTTTCCGTCCAATACAACAAACACAGAAGCGTTTTCTCTATTTGTTATTTTGTATTTATCAAGTATTTTAACGCCGCCACACTCAACTACCTTGCCGTTATAATCGGCGCTTGTACCATATCCCGCCGTTTCTTTATAGTCGGAAAGCTGCGGCAAATCAAGACCGTTTGCCTTGTTCTTTATTGCATAGGCAACGGGATGAATGGAGTGTTTTTCACACGCGGCGGCAAGGGCAAGCACCTCATCTTCGGTAAAACCGTCGTATGTCCAAATTTTTTCAAGTTGCAGCGTACCGTTTGTAAGAGTTCCCGTTTTGTCAAAAATAAAGGTGTCCGCCCTTGCAAGTGCCTCGAGGTATCTTCCTCCCTTGATAAGTATTCCCATTTTTGACGCTGCTCCTATTCCCGAATAGTAAGCCAAAGGAACGGAAATTACTATTGCACAGGGACAGGAGGCCACGAGACAGACAAGTGCTCTGTAAAGCCACTGCGTAAACTCCCCTAATCCTAAAACGGGCGGAAGCACGGCAATTACAACTGCGATTACAAGTATTATAGGTGTATATATTGACGCAAATCTTGTAATCAGCTTTTCCCTGCGCCCCTTTTGTGCGGCAGCCTCTTCAACAAGCTGTAAGATTCTTGACGCAGTACTGTTGCCGTATTCTTTTGTGGTTTTAATTTCAATAAGTCCGCTTCCGTTTATAGCCCCGCTCATAACCTCGCTTCCCTGCTCAATATCAACAGGCATACTCTCACCTGTCAATGCGGAGTTGTCAAGGGTTGACTTACCGTTTACAACTATTCCGTCCAAGGGGAGTCTTTCATAAGGCTTTACTAAAATTGTACTGCCAAGCTTTACGCTTTGAGCGGGAACAACCTTTTGTACTCCGTTGTCTATTATTACTGCGGTATCGGGACGAATCTGCGCAAGTTTTTTAATTTCACTGCGCGACACACCGACTGCGAGATCTTCAATCAATTCACCCAGAGAAAAAAGCAAGGTAACCATCGCCGCTTCCACGAACTCACCCAGGCAAAAAGCTGCTATTACGGCAATGCACAAAAGAACGGTTTCGTCAATTTTAAGCCTGATTGCGTTTTTTATTCCTTTGCGGAATATTTTATAGCCCGATAAAACTGTTGCCGCCACGCTCAAAATTGCAATCAATATATTCACATTGGATTTTGTCTCATGAAAAACAAGACTCATTACAAAAGCCGCAACTGCTAAAACGGCAGAAACAGCAAGCATTACGCCGTCTGTATTTATTTTATGTTCTGGCGTTATGTCGTCTTCATTCTCCGACATTTCCTTTACCGTCACTCCGTCTTCTATGCTGTCGCATATAGCTTGAATTTTTAAAATCGGATTATTAACTTCCGAACATAATGAAAGCTTTTTTGTTGCAAAATTAAAGCTCACGGACTTAAAGCCGTCTGACTGAGAAATCTTATTTTCAATTTTTGCAGCGCAATTTGCGCAGTTAAGATTGTCTAGTTTATAAGTATATTGTTTCATATATCCTCCCGTTACTCAAGAACATGGTCAAGACCCATTTCAATTATTTTCTTCACATGATCGTCATCAAGGCTATAATATATCTGCTTACCCTCCCTGCGCACACGCACAAGCTTATTTTGACGAAGCACGCGGAGTTGGTGAGAAATCGTGCTCTGCTCCATTTTCAGAGCTTCGGCAATGCTTAAAACCGACATTTCCTTGTCCGATATGGTAAACATTATTCTTATCCTTGTAGAATCACCGAACACTTTGAAAAGGTCGGCAAGGTCAAAAAGCACCTCGAGGTCCGGCATTTCGGTATTATTGTCAGGTGTAAACTTATTTTCCATAGCTATTCTCCTAACGTTTTTATTTGTTCATATGATTATGTGTTCATATGTTAATATAAATATAACACTGTATAGTTAAAAAGTCAATAGATAATTTAATTTTTTTATTTATAATTTTGATATAAACCATATGTACGCAGAAGCGTATAATAATTTATCAAAAAGGATACAGCTAAACATATATTATATATTCTAATACGTATGCACAAAAAAGGAATAAAAAACGGCAGATACATAATCTGCCTTATAATATACTTTGCATTGTAAAAAATTGCGGAGTTAATACCCATTAAAAGCCCTGCAATGATATTAAAAAATTGCAAAAAAATGGTGGGAACAATAGGGCTCGAACCTATGACCCTCTGCTTGTAAGGCAGATGCTCTCCCAGCTGAGCTATGCTCCCACATTAAACAAGAAAGAAAAAGCACCCCGTGCTGAAGTGCTTTTTCATGGAGGCGACACCCAGAATCGAACTGGGGAATCAGAGTTTTGCAGACTCGTGCCTTACCGCTTGGCTATGTCGCCGTAACACATACAGTTAAAAGATAAATTCTCAACGACAATTATTCTATCACAGCACAGGGTAAATGTCAAGTTAAATTTTAAAAAAATTCGGCTTTCCCTGCCCTTTTGATTCCAGCGTTATAAAAACATATTTTGAAACAACTTTGCCAGCTTTTCACAATATATAATATGCAGTTTTCTTTAAAAGTTTACTGATATAATGAATTTTTATAAAAAATTAAGCGTCTTGACACACCACTCGGGCATAAAGTCAGATATTATCAAACCTATTCTGCCCGACAATTTTTGACCAGTTTCCTATATAGTAACAAAAGGCAGAG
>CALYBP010000045.1 GCA_944415425.1 uncultured Ruminococcus sp.
AGGAAAGTGCTTGAAAACGGTCGGGCATAGAAGATTTGATAATATCAAGTTGTCTGCTCGAATTGGGTGTCGAGGCACTCGAATTTGTTTTTACAGGAAAGTGCTTGAAAACGGTCGGGCATAGAAGATTTGATAACATCAAGTTGTCTGCCCGAATTGGGTGTCGAGACACTCGACTTATTTTAGTTTATTTGAAAGCTCCGTAAGCTCTTCATCTGAATAAAATTCTATCTGCAATATTCCGCCCTGTCTGCCCTTGTTTTTTGAAACCTTTATTTTTCTGCCGAGACTTTCACCGAGGGCAAGCTCCACCATACTGTAAAATGACGGTTTTTTTTCGGGTTTTTCGTCTTTAATTTGCTTTGGCTTTTGTTTGCAGATTTTTTCAACCTGTCTTACCGATAAATCTTTTTTTATTATTTCTTTGGCAAGTTCGAGCATAAGCTTTTCGTCTTCAAGTGTTAACAGCGCCCTTGCATGTCCTGCGGTAAGCTTTCCCTCGGATACCAAATCCAAAACGCTTTGCGGAAGTTTTAAAAGACGCAGCGCGTTTGCTACTGCCGGACGTGATTTTCCTACCGATTGTGCAACCTCTTCCTGTGAAAAACCGTGTTCATCTATGAGAACCTGATAGCCGAGTGCTTCTTCAATAGGTGAAAGATCTTCTCTTTGCAGATTTTCAATGAGGGCAAGCTCCATTGTTTCGGTGTCGCCCAGTTCTTTGATTATTACGGGTACCTCCGTGATTCCTGCCATTCTGCACGCACGGTATCGGCGTTCTCCCGCAACAATCTGATACCCTCCCAGTGTGAGTGGACGAACGACAATCGGCTGTAAAAGACCGTGTTTTGATATGCTTTCGGCAAGTTCGCTTAGAGCTTTTTCATCAAAGTCCTTTCTTGGCTGAGAGCGGTTTGGCTCAATCTCCGAAATTTTCAGCGTAACGACCCCGTTGCCGTCCTCGCTGTCGTTTTCTATAAAGATTGCATTCAGCCCTTTGCCGAGTCCGCCTAATTTTTTAGCCATTGTTACGCTCCTTTGCTATGATTTCTTTAGTCATTTCAAGATATGACTGACTTCCTTTGCAGGATTTGTCGTAGTATATTACCGGCATACCGAAACTCGGTGCCTCGGAAAGTCTTACCCCCCTCGGTATTACCGTTTTAAACACCTTTCCGGGAAAAAACTTTTTAACTTCGTTTACTACCTGCTGGGTGAGGTTCAGTCTTCCGTCGTACATCGTGAGCAAGACGCCCTCAAGCTCAATAGAATAATTGTACTGTCTTTTGATTCTTCTGACCGTATTCATAAGCTGAGAAAGTCCCTCAAGCGCGTAGTATTCGCATTGAATAGGTACCAAAAATGTATCGGCAACCGTAAGAGCGTTTGCAGTAATCAGTCCGAGTGACGGCGGACAGTCAATTATAATATAATCGTAATACTGTTTAATCGGAAGGATGGCGTTTTTGAGCAATGCTTCTCGGTGGCTTTTTTCTGCAATTTCAAGCTCCGCAGCAGCTAAATCAAGGCTTGACGGAATAATATGCAGGTTTTTGTAGGGCGTTGTTATAACGCATTGTTCTGCCTTTGCACCCTCAACCAAAATATCATAGGTTGAATATTTTACCTTGCTTTTGTCAATTGCAACACCGCTTGTTGCGTTTCCCTGCGGATCTGAATCAACGAGCAGGGTCTTTTTACCGAGTAAACCGAGACATGCGGCAAGATTTACGGCGGTAGTTGTTTTTCCTACACCGCCCTTTTGATTTGAAATTGCTATAACTTTTGCCAAAAAAATCACCTTTGTTTGCTTTCTGGGTGTATTTAATACTTTTAAATTATATCATACTTTACAAAGGTTTTAAAGTGTATTTTAATAATTATTAAGTTTTTTGTTGTTTAAAAATCAAAATGTTTCACGTGAAACAATGTTTGTTTCATATCATAAAAGCGAAAAAACCGAAAGAAAAGCGAAAAAACCGAAAGAAAAGCGAAAAAGCCGTACAAATGTACGGCTTTTCGCAAGGGGTTTAGATAAGGAAATGGGTATGAGTGGAAAGGATGCTTTCGCATCCGACTGGAAAGCTATGTATAATTTACGCAGATTTGTTTTTTTCGACTATTTGCTTTTTTGGTATTCTTATTTTGTACTCAATAAAGCTGTCTGTATCAATTTTATCGGACTGTGCGTCAATACCCGCAAGTTTCATTGTGTCTATGGCTTTGTTAATGGTGTTGACAAAAATTCTCACATCTTTTACAACTACCCTGTTTACACCCTGCTTTTTTTCCTGCTTCGGATTTACGGTGAGCATAAGATTTACGAGATTTTCTGTCTGCATAACATTGAGCGATTCTGAAATTACTTTTGAAAGCGCTTCTCTGCGGAGATTTTCATCTGTTATTCTAAGCAAAGCTCTTGCGTGACGTTCACTCAAACCGGCTTTTTCTATCCATTCCTGCTCCTCGTAGGTGAGGCGCAGAAGTCTGAGCTTGTTTGCAATTGTTGACTGAGTTTTTCCGAGTTTTGACGCGGCCTCCTGCTGGGTTAAACCGTATCTGCGTATCAGTCTTGAAACCCCACGAGCTTCCTCGAACATTCCGAGGTCGCTTCGTTGGAGGTTTTCAAGGAGAGCATATACTGCTGACTCTTTGTCAGAGCACTTAATAATAATACAGGGAACTTTTTGAAGTCCTGCCATCACAGAAGCACGAAGTCTGCGTTCGCCCGCTATCAGCTCGTATTCTGCGCCGCTCACTTTTCTTACGGTCAGGGGTTGCAAAATCCCGTTTTCAAAGATAGACTGCGCAAGAGACGACAGCTCGGTTTCATTAAAAACCTTTCTGGGCTGAGCTTTGTTCGGTCTGATTTTAATTATCGGTATGTCAGAGATTTTATTTTCGTTTTTAAGCGAAATATTCAAACCGAACCACTCCGTATCCTTGTATGTCCTCAGGGGTTGTCCCTGTGCTATTATAATAACACTTTGTATGTGCGATGTGTGTCGGTTTGTGAGTGAGTTTTTTATATTCTTATGGGATTATATGGTAATATAAATATAATTTTGTCAAATGATGTTGCTCTGAGCGCTCAGAGAAGTTTACACATTAAAAAAGCAGATGTATTTAAACATCTGCTTTTACCGCTAAAGCACGGCCGCTTTAATTTTGCCGTAGGGGCGCGGATACTTGTCGGGAGTAGGTCTGTCTTTTTCAATTTCTATAATATTTCTGTCTCCCCCGTCAAAAGGCAGGGAAAAAGAATAAATCTTTGTGATTTTTCCGCCGAGAATTTGAATGGCTCTTTTGGCGTCCTCAATTTCGTTTTGAGCGTCGGGTCCTTTAAGAGCTATAAATTTGCCTGCGAGTCTTGTATACGGAATACAAAACTCAGAGAGAATATTAAGCCTTGCGACCGCCCTTGAAATTGTAAAGTCGAAACTTTCACGCAAATCAATATTTTGACCGCCGTCCTCGGCACGGGAATGAATGAGAGTTGCGTCAAGCGACAGAGCCGATAAAACCTCATCTAAAAAATTAAGTCGTTTTTTAAGGCTGTCTAAGAGAGTGAGATTGATGTCGGGACGGGCAATTTTCAGAACAACACCCGGAAATCCCGCACCTGTCCCTACATCTATGACGGATGAACCTTGGGGAATATCTACAAAATTAAAAAGCGAAAGACTGTCGGCAAAATGCTTTACCGCAACACCTTTTTCATCGGTAATTGCCGTGAGGTTTATTTTTACATTCCATTGTATAAGCAATTTATAATATTGCTCAAGCTTTTTTAGCTGACTGTCCGAAAGATTTATTTTGTAATCGGCAACAGCTGATTTTATAATTTCTTTTATGTCCATTTTATCCTCGCATTACTTATTTTGTGCAAGCCAAATCAGCAGAACGCTTATGTCGGCAGGCGATACGCCGGATATTCGTGAAGCCTGTCCGATATTAAGAGGCTTAATTTTGTTGAGCTTTTCCTGTGCTTCAAGTCTTAATCCTTTGATTTCTCGGTAGTCAAAGGATTTTGGCAAGAGCTTTTCTTCAAGTTTTCTCATTTGCTCAACCTGCTTTAGCTGTTTTTGAATATATCCCTCATACTTTATTTCAATTTCGACCTGCTCAAAAATATTCGGGTCGAGGCACGGTCTGTCGGTATCAACATCTTTTAGTGCTTCATAGTCAAGCTGCGGGCGTTTTAAAAGGTCTATAAGCCTTACGCCTGTTGTGATTTCTGATGTTTCACGTGAAACAAGTATATTATTAACAGCGTCACACGGGGAGATTACGGTTGATTTAAGCCTCTTGATTTCCTCTTTCTTCTGCTCCTGCTTTTTCAAAAACTTTTCGTAACGCTCATCGCTTATCAGTCCGATTTCGTGACCGAGGGGCGTAAGCCTTTCGTCGGCATTATCCTGCCTTAACACAAGTCTGTATTCGCTTCTTGAGGTCATCATTCTGTACGGCTCGTTTGCTCCCTTTGTAACAAGGTCGTCTATAAGCGTTCCTATGTAGGATTTATCACGGGTAAATACAACCTGTTCTCTTCCCAAAACACTTAGAGCCGCGTTGATTCCCGCAACAAGTCCCTGTGCCGCCGCTTCTTCGTAACCCGAACTTCCGTTAAACTGTCCTGCTCCGTAAAGACCGGGAAAACTCTTAAATTCAAGAGTTGCGTTCATTTCAAGCGGGTCTACGCAGTCATATTCTATCGCATATGCGGGACGCATAATTACGCAGTGCTCAAGTCCCTTGATTGTGTGGTAGAATTTAAGCTGCACCTCTTCGGGGAGAGATGAGCTCATTCCCTGAAGATACATTTCCTCTGTATTTAAGCCGCAGGGCTCAATAAAAAGCTGATGACGTGGTTTATCCTTGAATCTCATAATTTTATCTTCAAAGCTCGGACAGTAACGAGGTCCAACGCCCTCGATTTTGCCGGCGTAAAGCGGAGAACGATGAATGTTTTCAAGAATTACCTGTTTTGTTGCGTCGTTTGTCCAGCTTATGTGGCAGTCAACCTTGTTTTCACCGAGGTTTTCTGTTTCGTAAGAAAACGGCTGAGGCGGTTCATCTCCGTGCTGTACTTCAAGGTCTGAAAAGTCGATTGAGCTTTTCAGCACTCTTGCGGGAGTGCCTGTCTTGAATCGTCTTAGCGGAAGTCCTAATTTCTTTAGGCTTTTTCCGAGTTCCGTAGCTGGAAAAATTCCGTCGGGACCGCTTTCATAGGAAATCTCCCCTACAAAAATTTTGCCGCCGAGATATGTACCCGTCGCAATGATTACCGTTTTGCACTCATAGACTGCAAGCATTTTAGTTGTCAGTAAATATCCGCCGTCTGACTTTTCAATGTCAACTATTTCAGCCTGCCTAAGCTCAAGGTTAGGCTGAAGCTCCAGCTTGTGTTTCATAGTATCCGAGTATTTTCGTCTGTCGATTTGAGCACGCAGGGAGTGTACGGCAGGACCTTTGCCTCGGTTGAGCATTCGTGACTGCAAAAAACATTCGTCAGCAGTTTTGCCCATTTCACCGCCGAGTGCGTCAATCTCACGCACAAGATGTCCCTTTGCCGTTCCTCCGATTGACGGATTGCACGGACAGTTGCCCACGGCGTCCATATTAATAGTAAAAATTGCAGTTTTACAGCCAAGCCGTGCAGACGCGAGAGCCGCTTCAATGCCTGCGTGACCTGCTCCGATTACCGCAACATCATAATTACCTGCAAAATATTTCATACGCTCATTCCTTTTTAACCAAAGTGTTAAAATAAGGTTCAAAAATTTAATCTAAACCGTTTTTGGCTTTTTTCTTCTTTTCTTTCATTAATGTAATGTTGGAAATCATATCGCAGTTTAACATAATGACAGAATTTTTTGTTTCTGCCTTTATCCAGTTATCTTCTACAGCTATAATTGTGCACTCCTGTCCGCACACCGAATTTAACATAAAAACGCTGCATTTTTTACCGATAAAGTCTTTTAATAGTTCAGTAGTCATTTTATTGTTTTTTCTCCTGTTTATTTTACTGATGATATATTTAGTAATTGATTTTTTATTGCCGTATATTAGGATAATAAAAAATATAAGTAGTATTATTAAAGAACTGTTGATAATATCGCCGCCTTAAAAATCTCGGTTATTTGCCTACGCAGAAATTGTGGAAAACACGATCTATTATCTCATCGCTCGCTTTTTCGCCCGTCAGCTCAAGAAGCTGAGAAATTGCGTCCTCAAGCGAAACCGTAACCGCGTCAAAGGTCATTCCGAGAGATAGTGCGTCCCTGGCTTCTTTTATTGATGAAAGAGCGTTGCTTACCGCAAGCCTTTGGCGTTCATTCGATAAAATTCCCTCGCTCGGATTGAGGTTTTCGGTTCCCGCAATCTTTTCGACAGCTTTTACAAGTTCCTCGTGGCCCTCACCGCTTTTTGCAGCAATATATACTATATTGCTGATAATATTTGAAATATAGTTTATATCTAATTTTTGTTTGAGATCCGTCTTGTTTATTATTGCAACCGCAGGAACATTTTTGGCTGATTTTAGCAGCTCTATATCTTCGCTGTCGAGCTCTCTGCTGTTGTCAAATACGGCAAGAAGCAGTCCGCATTCTTCAAGGCGTTTTCTCGCCCTGTCCACACCGATTTTTTCTACGGTATCATCGGTTTCACGCAGTCCCGCAGTATCGCTGAGGCGCAAAATAACATCGCCGACAACCACCGTGTCCTCCACAATATCTCTTGTTGTTCCGGGAATATCGGTGACAATACTTCTTTCACACCCTGAAAGCAGATTCATAAGAGTGCTTTTTCCCACATTCGGCTTGCCTGCTATTACGGTATCAATGCCCTGCTTTACCGCCTGACCGCTGTCGTAGTTTGAAAGCAGTTTTTCAAGCGCCGTGATCGCCTTATTGCAGGTGTCAAAAATCATATCGTCGGTTACTTCGGCAATATCCTCCTCGGGATAATCCGCCCAGGCTGACAGATGCGCCGCAAGCGACAGCAAATCGTCTTTTACCGAGTTGATTTTTTTGCGAAGCACACCTTCTTTTGCAAAAAGAGCGGCTCTTGCGGCAGAGGTGCTTTTTGCGCTTATGATATCAATTACCGCTTCCGCTTCCGTGAGGTCGATTTTTCCGTTTAAAAAGGCTCTTTTTGTAAACTCGCCTGCCTGTGCGGGAACTGCGCCTGCCGAGAGTACGGCACGCAGAACCTGTTTTGTAATAAAAACTCCGCCGTGGCAGGAAAGCTCAACGACGTCTTCGCCCGTGTAGCTGTTGGGAGCACGGAAAACAAGAGCAACCGCTTCGTCAATTTCTTCGCCGTTGTTACAAATTTTGCCGAAAGCCGCCGTGTAGCCTTTCATCTCGGTTATTTTTCTTCCGTTTACATTTTTAAATATTCTATCGGCAATTTCAAGCGCATCATCGCCGGAAATCCTGATTACGCCGATTCCGCCCTCACCCTGTGCGGTGCTTATTGCCGCAACGGTTTTTTCACTCATTATAATTACCTCAGTTGTGTTTTCTTCAGTTCAATGATTTAAAGTTTATATAAGATACAATAAGTTTTATTACTCAAATTTATAGTTGAAATATTTAAAAAAATGAAAATGCAAATTTTAATCCTTTTCAAAAGGCAGAAAAATCAATTACAAAAAAGGGGCGGAATAAATCCGCCCACTTATTATTTATCTATTCTGCCGTAAAGCCCTGTACCGTTGCCCTCGTTAAGGGGTTTTCTGTCGGGATCAACAGGTGCGGGAGCTGCCGCGCGGTCAGAGTTGTACGGGCGTCTTCCGCCTCTGCCTTTGTTGTAACCGCCTCTGCGGAAATTAGGTTTAACCTTGGGGTCGGGTCCGATAACAACATGACGGTTGGCGTTTTCGCCCTCGCTCCATGAAATCGCACCGTTTACCTTTTGAACGGCTGTATGAATGATTCTTCTTTCATACGGATTCATAGGCTCAAGGTTTGTTTTTCTGCCGGTTTTAACAGCCTTAAACGCAAGCTTTCTTCCGAGAATTTCAAGGGTTTTCTCTCTTTTTTCTCTGTAATTTCCCGTATCAATAGTAACCTTGAAATATCCGCTGTCTGCGTGGTTTGCAACAAGGCTTGTAAGATACTGGAGTGAATAGAGGGTCTCTCCTCTTCTTCCGATAACAAAACCGACATCCTCGCCGGTGAGATTAAACTCAATGCCGTTTTCAACTTCGTTTTTCTCTATAACGACATCGGAAAGGCCCATCTTATCCAAAACCTTTCTCAAAAACTCTTCCGCCTTTTCGGCAGGCGTTGCTTTTAAAGTTATTTTGACCTTTGCCGGCGAACCGCCGAAAAGACCGAATTTCTTTTTCTCGGCACGCTGCACAATTTCAAATTCAACCTCGTCTGTATCGCTGAGACCAAGCTGTCTTTTTGCGTCGCTTAGAGCCTCAAGCTCTGTTTCGCCGACGCCGATTACTTCTTTTATCACGATTTTTCACCTTTATTTCATTAATATCCGCGAAGCATTCGCAGAAAATTTATTTACTTCTTCTTTTTCTTTTTAGAATTTGCGCCCTCGCCTGATTTAAGCTCGTGAGGAGCGTAAATATAGGGAACCTTAGATTCGTTCTGGAACAAGAGCGCAGCATGTCTTGCCTCTGAATTTGCCGTAAGCTGGGCAGGACTGAAAATTTTACCGAGCACGATAGACTGTACAAGACTGATAAGCGCCGAAATAATCCAGTAAAAAGCAACTGCCGCGGGTACTGAATACGCAATGTAAGCGGAAAACAGCGGCAAAACATAAAGCATTACCTTCATGCAGCCCTGCTGCTGTGCAAGCTGGTTGCCGTTTATTCTTGTCATAACAAACTGAGAACCGATGTTTGACGCAAAGCACAGTACGGGGAAAAGAATGTACCATGAGAAAATCCCGAAATCTTTCGGAATTGCGAGCAAATCAACACCGAATGTATTAAAGCCTGCCGTGAACATCTGAATAGTTGAAATTTCGGAAGCGCTGAATATTCCCTGAATCGCCTCGGTGTTCATAATATTCGGGAAAATTTTAAGCAGGCTGATTTCCTGATATGTCGGATTAACGCTTGCGGTATATCCCGGAATAGTGTTAATGTAAGAAATTGCGCTGTTTACATCCTCGGAATTGAGATGAAGCGTGTTTGTCAGAGGGTAGGCAACCGCATAGAAGATACCCAGAATTACAAGCAGGGGAATTACCGTTGTAAGACAGCCGCCCATGGGCTTTACGCCCTCTTTTTCATAGAGCTTTGAAAGCTCCTCCTGATACTTTTGTCTGTTGTTTGCGTACTTTTCCTGAAGCTCCTTTTGCTTTTTGGCCATACGGGCAGTTCCCGCCATTGACTTTTGCTGTTTAACGGAAAACGGAAACAGCACGATTTTTACAATAATTGTAAATACAATGATGGACAGACCGAAATCTCTGAGTAAATAGAAAGCCGCCCAGAGAATATAGCCCAGAAAGCTTCCCAAAAATCCGAAGATTTGCATATTGTTACCTCACTTTTGAGTATATTGTGCAATCACGGCAAATCAATATGCGTGTTGCTAATTCCTTTTGCCTGTCCTCTTTTCGGGAACAGGATCGTAGCCGCCTTTGGAAAAAGGGTTGCATCGTAAAATTCTCCATACTGTCAAAAAAAATCCCTTAAACGCACCGAAGCGTTCTATCGCGTCGATTCCGTACTGCGAACATGTCGGAATATACTTGCAGTTGGCTCCCAAATGCGGAGATACGGCGGTTTGATAAAATTTAATAAGCGAAATAAGTATTTTTTTCATTTACATAACCTAAAAACATCTTACGCACGATTTAAAACACCCGCCTGCTTTAAATGACTTTTAATAGCCCGTGCAACGACAGTCGACTTAACAAACGGAGTTTTGCCTCTTGCGACAAATACAAAGTCGTAGCCTTTTTTTAAGTCGGGATAAACCTCATAGTACGCCGCCCGAATTACACGCCTTGATCTTGAGCGCTTTACGGCGTTGCCGACCTTTTTACCCGTGGTAATTCCGAAACGCAGGTTATTGCTTTTATTTTTCATTACATATGTTACTACAACGGGACTTACAAAGGATTTTCCCCTTTTGTACAAACGGGAAAAATCCCTGTTTTCCTTCAAAGTGATATATTCGCTCATAAAAACTAAAACCACCAAACAAACACCGCCGAAAAAAGAAAGACCACCGAAAAAGTGGTCCTTTTCTTAAGACACAACCACATTAATATCGGTTTTGCCGTAAATTTTGCGGTGATTTGTCTTAGTAAGACAATCTTTTTCTACCTTTAGCTCTTCTTCTTGCTAAAACCTTTCTGCCGTTAGCCGTAGCCATTCTCTTTCTGAAACCGTGCTCCTTTTTTCTGTGGAGCTTCTTAGGCTGATATGTTCTCAACATAGCGCGAAAACCTCCCTTCAAAACATAACCTTGCAATATAGCATTATATCTTAGTTTTCAGATTTAGTCAAGTATTTTGTTGATTATTTTTCAGTTTAAGAAAAATGCTGTGCGCTGTTTATTATTTGTCACATAATGCGGTATATTTTTGAAAAAAACTAAAATTTAAGTAATTTGATACTTAACGGTTGACAAATACGGTAAAGGGGAATATAATGAATCCAATAGATTAAACCTGTGAGCAAGAATAGTAGGATTTATCAAGGTTTTCAGAGAGTCGGCGGACGGTGTGAGCCGATGACGGAGATTTACCCGAATGGACTTGTGAGGGCGGACCGAAAGCGCGTGCAGAAGTTTGTGCGGGTGTGCAAGTAGTTTCCGACGGAGCCTGACCGTTACAGCAGGAGGCATATGTAAGTATGCTGTTTGAGCGGACGGTTTATCGTCAATTTGGGTGGTACCGCAGAAGTTGTTGTTTAAGACTTTTGTCCCTTGTGGGGCAAAGGTCTTTTTTGTTTATTTTTAAAGCTAATACAATAAAGGAGGAATACAGATGTCAAAGGGTAGGTTTGGAGTCCACGGCGGGCAGTTTGTTCCCGAAATACTGATGAATGCCATAAACGAGTTTGAAGAGGCGTACAACAAATACAGAAACGACCCTGAGTTCGTTTCTGAGCTTGACACGCTTATGCGTGAGTACGCCGGCAGACCGTCACGCTTGTATTTTGCAGAAAAAATGACAAGAGATCTGGGCGGCGCAAAAATATATCTCAAAAGAGAGGATTTAAACCACACAGGTTCCCACAAGATAAACAACTGCATAGGTCAGTGTCTTATCGCAAAAAAAATGGGCAAAACCCGTGTTATTGCCGAAACGGGTGCAGGACAGCACGGAGTTGCAACAGCCACGGTTGCGGCTCTGCTCGGCCTTGAATGTGAAATATTTATGGGCAAGGAGGACACAATCCGTCAGGCTCTTAATGTTTACAGAATGAAGCTTTTGGGCGCAAAGGTAAACGCCGTTGAAACGGGTACGATGACGCTTAAAGACGCCGTAAACGAGGCGATGCGTGAGTGGTCGTGCAGACTTTCCGACACGCACTATGTGCTGGGGTCGGTAATGGGACCGCATCCGTTCCCGACGGTTGTAAGGGATTTTCAGAGTGTAATAGGAAGAGAAATCAAAGCACAGCTCTTTGAAAAAGAGGGTAGGCTTCCCGATGTTGTTATGGCGTGCGTAGGCGGCGGAAGTAACGCAATGGGTGCTTTTTACGAATTCATAAAAGATGAAAATGTCCGGCTTATCGGTTGTGAAGCCGCAGGCTTGGGCGTTGACAATCCCAAAAACGCCGCTACCGTGGCTAACGGAACACTCGGAATTTTCCACGGTATGAAATCATATTTTTGCCAGGACAGCTACGGACAGATAGCTCCCGTATATTCAATTTCCGCAGGACTTGACTACCCCGGTATCGGACCCGAGCACGCAAATCTCCACGACACGGGCAGGGCGCAGTATGTTCCCGTAACCGACGAAGAGGCGGTTGCGGCGTTTGAATATCTGTCAAGAACAGAGGGTATTATCCCCGCCATTGAAAGCGCTCACGCAGTTGCGTACTGTATGAAGCTTGCCCCGACAATGGATAAAGACAAAGTTATTGTTGTAAATCTTTCGGGCAGAGGCGATAAGGATGTTGCCGCAATCGCGCGTTACAGGGGGGAAAATATTTATGAATGATATAAAAACGGCTTTTAAGAATAAAAAAGCGTTTATTCCGTTTGTGACGGCAGGCGATCCCGACCTTGAAACAAGCGAAAAGCTCATTGAGCAGATGAGCAAAAGCGGCGCAGATATAATTGAAATAGGGATACCGTTTTCGGACCCTATCGCCGAGGGTGCCGTAATACAACAGGCGGATCTGCGAGCAATCTCGGCGGGAACAACCACAGACAAAATTTTTGATATGGTAAGCAGAGCAGGCTCAAAGGTGGAATGTCCGCTTGTGATTGTGACATATATGAACCCGATTTTTGTTTACGGAACAGACAGATTTATGAAAAAATGCGGCGAATGTAACATAAGCGGAGTTATTGTCCCCGACACACCTTTCGAGGAAAAGGAGGAGCTTGCACCTTACTGCGAAAAGTACGGAGTAGAGCTTATTTCATTTGCTTCCTGTTCTTCTGAGAACAGAGTGAAGATGATAGCAAAGCAGGCGCAGGGCTTTTTGTACTGCGTTGGCGCTGAGAATAAGAGTGTGAGCGATACGGTAAGCGTTGCAAAATCGGTCAGCGATATTCCGTGTGTCGTGGCGCTTGAGGACGCAACAGCCAGGCAGGCAAGAAGTGCGGCTGAATACGCCGACGGAATAGTTTGCGATACCGCCGTTGTAAGGCTGATTGAAAAATACGGCAGGGACTGTAAAGAACCTGTTTGTGAATTTATAAAATCTATGAAGCTTGCAATAACTCAGTAAAAGTGTTTTGTTATTAATCTTTTCATCCGCTTTTATCTGTGGATTTTTATAATTTGATACGGAATTCTATTTTGATGAAGGCAATATAAGAGTAAAAATCATTATAATATAACAATTCAATATGGCAGAAATCAAATTAATTAAAAGGAAAAGCGACAGCCGAGGCTGCCGCTTTCCTTCTGCAACAAATAACATATAAACAAAAATGGGTATAAATCTGTTAAAACAAAATTTTGCAATCCTTATCAGAGTTATTTATCAAGCTGAGATTTTTTGCGTGCGAACAACACAAACACACAAGCCGCTGACAATACAACGAGCATTACTGCCGTGTATGAGCTTCCGCCTGTCTGAACAGCTCCGCCTGAAGCGGTGTCTTTAGTTGAGCTGTTTGAAGAGGTCTGGTTTTGTGCGTTGGGTTTCGTATCCTTTGTCGGCTCTGTCGTATCGTCGGAGTCGGTGGGAGCTGTTGTATCATCATCTCCGAAAATATCTACCGTAATTTCATCGGATGAAAGCGAGTAGAACACCTCGACATCGGCTGATTTGCCGTTAGCGGGGACGCACTGCCAGTTAAGCTGTGTTAATCCGTTAACGGAAGATGTTACATAAAAATTGTAGTTTCCGGCACCCAAATCGTTTACGAGATAATAATACATATCTCCCGTTTCGTCGTACTGC
>CALYBP010000046.1 GCA_944415425.1 uncultured Ruminococcus sp.
TATCCCTATTAATAGGGTTTTATCGAAGTTGTAGTTTTTAAATTGTACAGATTCCCCACAATTTTACATTCATAATACTGTCTCGGCATTGTCAGTTGTTTCAAACAATGTATAGGTCAAAAAATGTTTGAGATAGCTTATTGACAATAAAAATTTTATTGGTATAATATTATTAAGTAATTAGACAATTATCTAAATACCTATTAACTATTAAATTAGGGAGTGATAAAAAATGGGGGATGTGTGGAAGGCTTTGGCTGATCCCACAAGGCGAAAAATTCTTACATTGCTCAAAAAGCGTGATATGAACGCCGGAGAAATTGCGGCTGAGTTTAATATGACCAAACCGTCAATAAGCAGTCATCTCAATATTTTAAAACAAGCAGACCTTGTTGACTCTGAAAAACACGGTCAAAATGTTGTTTATTCACTCAAAACAAGCGTGCTTGAGGATATTCTCGGTATGCTTTCCGACTTAACAAAGAGAGGGGAAAATTAGTATGAAAAAGTTTTTATTCCTTATTATTTCGGTTATCAATATTATATTTACAGCAGTTTACGTTGCGCTTTCTCCGATTAAAGTCGTGCCGTCCCATTACAATGTAAACGGTATTGCAGACGCCTATTCCTCAAAATGGTTTGTAATGTTTATGCCCTGCATTTTAATTGTTCTCGGCATAATCTATCTTATTTACAGCTTTGTTGCAAAACGCTATGAAAATCTGCTAAAAAATCAAAAATATGTCGGAAAAATAGTTTTAATACTTTTCCTGTTCTTTTTAATTCTGTTTTGGTATCTGACAGTTGTGACACTTAGCGGAACAAAGAAATTAAGCGGGGCTTTTGAATATCTTATGCTGGCGCTGCTTGGCGGACTTGTGCTGTTTATCAGTAATATGTTTCCGAAAATCAAACAAAATTCCACCGTGGGCATAAGAATTCCCGCAACGCTTTCAAGTGACACCGTATGGCGAAAAACTCATAAGCTCGGCGGATATTTGGGCGTTGCAACGGGAGCAATTTTAATTATCGTTGCAATTGCAGGAATGGTTTTTGCACTTAACGGAATGATTTTGCTGTTTTCGGGAGTAGGGCTGTATATGATTACGGGTGCTATCGTGCCGTGCGTTTACGCCTGCGTGCTTGCAAGCAAAGAAAAGTCGTGTAATATTGAGTAACTAATATGTATAATCGTGAAAATCAGAAGAAAAAGGCCGCCGAGTTTGTATCGGCGGTCGTTTTGATTGATTTATTCGTGCAATATGATTTCCTTTTTTGAATTGTCTGCGTTGCTAAAAGAAATTTTTAAAGACATATCTTCAAAGCGATTCCATGTAGATTCCGAAAAAGCATCTTTTACAAAACAATACGGAATAATAATTTTTATTTTGTCATTAATGTTTTTCAGTTCCATAGTTTCAGAATTGATAAGGGTAAACAAATTATAGCTGATACCTTGAGAATAGGTAAGTGTTTGGGCATATAAATTGGATAAATCAAATTTATAAATCTTACTGTCATCTGTATCTATCTTGGTAATTTCCATATTCACGGTAAGTATCTTTGCATCCGAGTACATACCAAGCAGTTTATCGTCAATTTCCACACCGTATTTTTTCTCAAATTCTTTTTCGGTAAGAATATTGTATTCGCTGGCTTTATATTGATAAGCGTTTTCAGAAATATTTTCACCGATATTGCAGCTTATAATCTCGGTTTTTCCCATATTTATATTAAGGAAAGATACCCACACAGCATAAGCCAGTATTGTCACAATGCAAATGGGAACAACCCAAAATCGTTTCTTTTTGTTAATTTTCATTTTCTTTCTCCACTATCCTGTGCCCGACAATTTCGCCCTCAAAAATTGTGTATATTTCATCGCTTAAAAGTTCAAGCTCTTCTTTATCGTGGCAAGCGACTATAATAACCGAACCCTCAGATTTTAATTGATTAATAATTTTTCTCACGCTTTCCACTCCGCCGCTGTCAATAGCATTGATCGGTTCGTCCAGCAAAACTACATCGGGCTTTTCCATTACGGCATTAGCAATGCCCAGCTTTTGTTTCATTCCGAGCGAAAACTTTTTGTACTTCTTTTTGTCTTTAGGATCAAGACCGACCTCAGATAAAACTTTGATAATTTCATCATCACCGATTTTATTATTAATTGATGCAAGAATTTTTAAATTTTTAAAAGCCGAATACTCATCAATAAAAGCCGGATTTTCTATAAGTACACCTATGCTGGGCGGAAAAGAAAAGTCTTTTCCTAATATTCCGTCATTGATTTTTACTGTTCCTTTGCTGGGTTTTATAAGTCCGCTTATCGCTCTCATAAGCATAGTTTTGCCTGACCCGTTTTTGCCCTCTAATCCATAGCATTTACCTCCCGTCAATGTGAGGTTGATATTATTAAGTACTGTAACGCCTTTTATTTTTTTTGAAAGATTAGTTATTTCAATCTGTACCATAATCCACCTTAATCTTTATTAAGAATATCTTTGTTTGTAAAATAAACGAAGCCCACAACCAATGCAGCAACAAGATATATTGCCAAATACAATAAACATTCTTCAGCGGTAAATCCAACGGGAGTTGCAAATCGGCTTCTTATAACCATTGACGCATTTCCTATCAACGCGGGATTTGATATATATGTTGACGACAGCATAATAGCGATTATCGCTAAAAAAGATATAAACGGGCTGATAATATATGACATCATAACCTGCACTATGCTTGCGACTATTGAGGTAAGCAATGGCATTATAATTATAAAAATCACAAAATTTTCAACATAAATATCGTTTAAGTCAATATCATAAAATAAATTTGTAATGTATTCGCTCGGCATAAACGAAAGCGAGTTTCCCGTAAACAACGCAAATATGAAAGAGGCTGAATATATTACAATATAATAGGCAATTACCATACAAACAATCCATACCAGCTTGGAAGATAACCATCTTGCACGGGATTGTGTCCTTAACAGCGTGCTTTTTCCGTATCCGTTCAAGTCACGCACGGGATAATAACCTACAATAAGAGCGACCATAATCTGATTAAACATCCATACAGCCGGCAATAAATACTGTCCGTCCATATTGGGCGAGTATAATTTCATTCCCCTAAGATTATACAAAACAAAGTCCATTACTGTAATTGCAGTGTTTTCATTTATTCCGTTAGCCTGATTGTACTGTACTAATTGAGATAACATTAGGGTACAGCAGGCTAAGCATACAATAAATGCAAAAGCAAATTTTATCCATTCCTCTCGGATTCCCCGTTTTAAATCAAATAACGCAAGCTTAATAAGTTTCATTTATTCTTCCTCCGAGCTGAAAAAGAGAAAATGACGCCGCAAACAATATCAATGCTTCCGCCAAAATCACATATCCGTTAGCAGCCGCCGTAAATTGCGCAGGAGATAAAAAATTTTGGGGATTTAAGTAATCTAAATTTAATTGCACACATACAAAGCTTAATGCGGCGACAACCAAAAAAGAGGAAATGAACACAGAAAATTTATGTTTCACAAATTCACTTACAGACATTGCAAAACAGGCGAAAAGTCCCCCGAATATAAAATCAATCAGTATGTATCCTAATGTGTATAACAAAGGGTGAGTAAAGAACAGCTCGCTCCACATATTTTTTTCTATAATCGAATTCATTACAAGTGAATCGGGTATTCTTGCGGGAGCGTACAGTGATGTAAGTGCTAATGCCGTAATCGACGGTACAGCTATTACAACACCGCCCGAAATAAAGGTTGTTATATATTTTATAATTAAGTATTTGTTTTTTGAAAATCGTGTATAAAGATTTTTTACATATCCGGTTTTTCTGTCTTTGTAATAGGACATGGCGGCGGGATAAACTGCTATTAACGGCAAAATGTAATAAAACATTATACATAAAAAATCCTGACTCATTCCAAACCATCGCCCGTAAAGACTTGTGAGATCTGCACCGTCTGTTAATCCTGATTGTGCAATGTAATTGTTGTATTGTATTTCATTGAAGAAATTTTCAATTGTGTGGGGTAATACGATTGCAATCCCGATAATTAATGCAATCAGCATATTTTTATTAAATATTGCTCTTTTAAGTTCAATTTTAAACAGATTCATTTTTTCATCCTATCAATAAAGCTCAAAATATTTGTTTCCGTTTTCCGAGTTAAAGCATAAGTACGCAGAGGTGTACAAATCATTATCCAAAACATATTTCAATGTCACGGTAGTGCTGCTTGGTGCTTTCAGCGTTGTTTTTAAATACTCATCGTAACTGTCAGATTCAGGATTATCCGACGGCTCAAGATATACGGGATTCATCGAAAATTCCGTTTCTCCGTTTTCATTACAATATTTGTCAGTGTCAAAATATTCATTTCCGTCTTCGTCCTCAAAAATAACCGTCAAGTACGGTAAGCTGTTTAAACAAACATCTTCTTTGCCCGTGTTTTTAACTGTCAATACGAAAGTATGCAGAGTTCTGTTGACATAAGATTTTTCACCGACTGTTATATCTCCGTTTTCGTCCGTGCGGTATGTGGTTCGTTGATAACCTTTTATTTTGTAAAAAATATTATAGTCATCATATTTATCCTTAACCTCAACATACGGCAAAAAGCTTTTTTCATAGTCAAAGTATTGCTTATAGGAGTTATCATCGTACAAGCTGCGAAAATCTCTGTTATATTCAGTTATTGACAGGTTAAGCACCTGTCCGTCCTGAATAATATCAAAGCTTTCTTCAAGCTTTACCGTGTTTGCATCGTTGAGTATTTTTGTCGCCTCAGTTTCCGCCTCGGTTTCGGATTTACTTTCCGTTGTTTCCGTGCTGCATGAGGTAACAAGAATTAAAGCGGATAACAAAACAATCATTGCAGAAAATTTTTTCATATTGTACTCCTAAAAAATCTTTACCAATGTGTCTAAAATTCCGCTCTTTCCGCCCATTAAAGCTAAATATGCATCGTCTTCGAGATCCTTGTCTATAACAAATCCAAGCGTACATTCAAGGGCTTCGTTAGGCTCAAAATTATATACAAAAAACTTCTTTGCCCTTGTAACTTCATTGTCGGAATTCTTATATTGTGACTGGGGAAAATAAGCGGGTCCTTCAGACATATCAAAGCTTCTGTCTTCGCTTTCATACTGAATATGACCGTCAGCTTCAATCACAAATTCTTCATCAAAGTCAGTGAATTTAAAAAATCCCACAGTAGGTGTAAGGGTGGATTCTACCTTTTTATCCTGAGTATTTGTCCATACAAAGTCAATAAGTAATAATTCCTGCTGAACATCACGGGTCTTACCCACTTCCTCAATATCCAGTCCTCCGTTTATAAGCATATAGTTAGTTCTTTCGTAGGTTTTGAATTTATTGTCAGATGTAATACGAGCTTTTATATCTTCGTCAAAGTCGAGAAAGTCGTTTTCCTCAAGACCGGAAACATCTTGTGTTACTCTGATGTTCTTTATGGTTACATTAAAAACATTGAAATAAGCTTCATCATCAATATCCTTTATATACGCTTTCGGATATTTGTTTTCTTCATACATTTTATTTAATTCTTCTTGTGTATAATACTTAACATCACTATTCTGTGAAGACGCGTCCGTGTTGTCTGTGTTTTCATCTTTAGTATATTGACAGCTGCTGCAAGCAATCAATGTGAATACAAGGATAAAAACTATTAAAATCTTGGATTTCATTTTACTCTCCTGCCTTTGTGACAAAATAATTGTTTTATGTGCGTGAAATTTAAAATAACTTGTATATGGTGTATACTTCTTAACTACAATCGTACCATAATGCGGTAACTAGGTCAAGCCATTTTTTTACAAAAGACAACATGTTTAGGTGGTTTATTATAATTTTTTTAAATATAGCCTAAATAAATCATGCAATATATGTGTTAAATTATAACGTGAAATGTGTTTGTAAATGATGTCATTAAACTCTTTTAAATAAGCAAAAAAACAAGCGACAAAAAACTGTCGCTTGAATGTATATATAAAAATTTAACTCATTAAAATAAAAGAAAGGCTGTCCGTGTGGACAGCCCTTTTGAATTTATTAAGTTATGCAAAAGCTGCAAATTAACCTAATTCAGCAAAGTACTTGATTGTTCTAACCATCTGGCTTGTGTATGAGTTCTCGTTATCATACCAAGAAACAACCTGTACCTCGTAGAGATCGTCAGCGATCTTTGAAACCATTGTCTGTGTAGCGTCAAAGAGTGAGCCGTACTTCATACCGATAACATCGGAAGAAACGATCGGATCCTCGTTGTAACCGAATGACTCGGAAGCAGCAGCCTTCATAGCAGCGTTGATGCCTTCAACTGTTACATCCTTGCCCTTAACAACAGCTGTGAGGATTGTTGTTGAACCTGTGGGAACAGGAACACGCTGTGCAGAACCGATGAGCTTGCCGTTGAGCTCGGGAATTACAAGGCCGATAGCCTTAGCAGCGCCTGTTGAGTTAGGAACGATGTTAGCAGCGCCTGCTCTTGCTCTTCTGAGGTCGCCCTTTCTGTGAGGACCGTCAAGAATCATCTGGTCGCCTGTGTAAGCGTGGATTGTTGACATAATACCGCTCTGGATCTCTGCATACTTGTTAAGAGTATCAGCCATAGGAGCGAGGCAGTTTGTTGTGCAGGAAGCGGCAGAAATGATTTTATCATCTGTTGTAAGAGTCTTTTCGTTTACGCTGTAAACGATTGTCTTAAGGTCATTGCCTGCGGGAGCCGAAATAACTACTTTCTTAGCGCCTGCATCAAGGTGAGCCTGGCTCTTTGCCTTTGAGCAGTAGAAACCTGTGCACTCCAAAACAACGTCAACGCCGATTTCACCCCAAGGAAGCTCAGCAGCGTTGGGCTTAGCATAGATTGTGATTTCCTTGCCGTCAACGATAATTGAGTTCTCGCCTGCTTCAACAGTGTGAAGACCCTCGCCGATTTTACCGCAGTAGCCGCCCTGTGCTGTGTCGTACTTGAGAAGGTTAGCGAGCATTTTAGGATCTGTAAGATCGTTGATAGCTACTACTTCGTAACCCTCAGCACCGAACATCTGTCTGAAAGCAAGGCGTCCGATACGGCCAAAGCCGTTAATTGCAACTTTAACTGACATAAAATAATTCCTCCTAAAATTTTAAGGTAGTTTTATTATATTACATTTTTTTCATTTCTTCAATACTTTGATAAAAATTTAACGAAACATTTTTTAATTTTTACAAATTATGAAAAAATATTGATTATTACTTTCCTTTTTTGGTTTATTATTTATCAGCTGTTGACAAAATGTTGATAAAATTTGCCGTTACTTATTTATTTATTTGCAAAAATGCCATACTTATTCTTGACAATAGAGCCGAATTAATATAAAATTGATGTAGAATTCCGCAAGTGCGGTTTTTTGCAAAAGACGGTGTTTTGTTTTTTGCTATTTTTAATCAGACTCTTTACAGAGCCGTTTTTATAGATATTTTTTATTGATTTTATAACATTTTTTGTTATTTTAACGCTTTTGCAATATTGGGATAGGCTGAGAATGAATATTTATGCGTTCCCGGCGGCAGTAATGAATTTTGTGAGGTAAAAATACTTGAGATGAACTGATGCGATTTTTTACTTTTTACAACGATTGAATGCTTGAATGCCCGAATTTAAAAAATATGATGTAAAATTGAAAATTGAATATCTGATTAACGGCACCTTAAAGGTTTTTTGATTGGTAATTAACAGTGAAACGAAAATCTAACTAAGGAGGTGTCCGAAATGCAGTTATGGATTGCCATTATCTGCATAGTTGCTGCGGTGTTAATAGGCGGTGCAATCGGTGTCTTTGTCGGCATTAATGTCAGAAAAAGCATAGCTGAAAAAGAAATCGGCAGCGCCGAAGATGAAGCGAAAAAAATCGTTTCCGAAGCTATAAAGTCAGCCGAAGCCAAGAAAAAAGAGATGATTCTCGAAGGCAAGGATGAAATTCATCGTTTCAGAAACGAAAGCGAAAAAGAAATTTCAGACAGGCGCAAGGAAGTACAGCGTCAGGAACGCCGCATACAGCAAAAGGAAGAAACTCTCGACCGAAAGCTTGATAATATGGAGCAAAAGGAAGAGAAGGTAAACAAAAAATTAAAAGAAGCTCAGCTCAAGCTTGAAGAGGTGGAAACGCTTAAAAAAAGTCAGTTTGAAATGCTTGAAAAAATTTCAGGTTATACGGCTGAACAGGCGAAGAGCTATTTGCTGTCACAGCTTGAAAATGAGCTTGCCCACGAAAAATCCGTAAAAATTATGGAGTATACGGAACAACTCAAAGATGAAGCGGACGAAAAGGCAAGAAACATTATTTCTCTTGCTATTCAGCGTCTTGCCGCCGAACAGGTGGCAGAGGCGACTATATCGGTTGTTCCTCTTCCGAACGATGAAATGAAAGGCCGCATAATCGGCAGAGAAGGAAGAAACATCAGAGCTATTGAAACCCTCACGGGCGTTGACCTTATTATTGACGATACTCCCGAGGCTATCACCTTGTCTTGTTTTGAGCCTGTAAGGCGAGAGGTTGCAAGGCTTGCGCTTGAAAAGCTTATTTCAGACGGAAGAATCCATCCCGCAAGAATTGAAGAAACAGTTGAAAAGGCAAGGCGGGAGGTTGACGCTAAAATTAAACACGACGGTGAGAGAGTCGTGCTTGAGGCCGGGGTACACAATGTGCATCCCGAGCTTGTAAAATTGCTTGGTAGACTTCGTTACCGTACAAGCTACGGTCAAAATGTACTCAATCATTCTCTTGAGGTGTCGTACCTTGCAGGAATGATGGCTAGTGAGCTCGGACTTGATCCCACGATCGCAAAGCGTGCGGGCCTGCTTCATGATATAGGAAAATCAATTGACCATGAGGTTGAGGGAACGCATATTCAAATAGGTGTTGACCTTGCCAGAAAGTATAAAGAAAGCGACGCGGTTATTCACGCAATCCAGGCTCACCACGGCGATGTTGAGGCGAAAACCGTTGTTGCGTGCCTTGTTCAGGCTGCCGATGCTCTTTCGGCTGCGCGTCCGGGAGCAAGGCGTGAAAATGTAGAAAACTATATTAAGCGTTTGCAGAAGCTTGAAGAGGTTGCTTCCTCATTTGACGGCGTTGAGCGTACATTTGCCATTCAAGCGGGCAGAGAGGTTCGCGTAATGGTTAAGCCGGAAATCGTAAATGATGAGCGTATGGTTCCGCTTGCAAGAGAAATCTGTAAAAAGATAGAAGAGGAACTTGAGTATCCCGGTCAGATAAAGGTTAATATCATAAGAGAAAGCAGAGCGGCTGATTATGCGAAATGATTTTGACCTGATTTTATATCGTGAGAGGTCAAATTATATAAGTGTTCAGCAGTAGTTATTTAAAGTCGGCGTCGGTTTTGCGACGCCGACTTTTGTGATTTTTGCGAAAAATCAGTGAAAGTGTAAAGCGTTAAATTCATTATAATCACAACAGATTAAATCGGAGGGACAAAAATGAAAGCTTTTAAAAAGATAACTTGTACATTGCTTGCATTGACAATGGGATTAACAGCGGTTACTTTCAGCGCTAACGCTGCCGCAGAGAAGATTTACGGTGATATTGATGCGGATGGCAAAATATCAATATCCGACGCAACAGAGCTTCAAAAAATTCTTGTTGAATCCAGAAATATCAGCTTTGATCAGGCGAAAATGGCTGATGTTGACGATAACGAAACTGTTGATATTGCAGATGCAACAGCAATTCAGAAATATTTGGTACAGCTTGAAGGCTGGGGGAAGACAGGACAGCCTTATGTGACAGAAGAGCAAAAACAGAAGTTAGAGCAGATGAAGCAAGATGTCTTCAAAATTGTAAATGAGGAGCGGACAAGCCGCGGTCTGTCTGCGCTCACATATAATTATGAGCTTGAAAAATGTACAGATATTCGTGCTGAAGAAATCGTAGAGGTTTTTGATCATACAAGGCCTAACGGATATAAGTGGTACACAGTGTTGAGCGAACAGGGAGTAAGTTATTTTACTGCCGGAGAGAATATTGCGGCAGGGTATCCTACTGCGGAAGCGGTTATGGATGGTTGGATGAACTCTGACGGACACAGAGCAAATATTCTGTCATCCGATTTTCATCAATTTGCCTGCGGCGTAACAATTTCAAACGGCAGATATTATTGGGTTCAGCTTTTTATTTAGCTGATATAGATATAAACGGGAAATACGCCGGTTTTGCAAAAATACCTTGTATATTTTATTAAAACGGTTTGTAACGTATGATGAGTGAAAAAAGGCTGCGGTTTGTTTTATGGATACAGACGCAGCCTTTTTGACAGTTTGTTAAATTCAAGACTTTTAACTAACCGCGCATTGGCTTGAATATTTTTATATATTTCAGGTTTGCCGGAAAAAATATAAAAAATGCTTGAAAAAAGTTGAGCAAAGCCGTATAATGTATGTGTATGAGTGTATATTTGGGCTCAACAATATTTTGAAAGGAGATGTACATATGATTTATTCAAAAGAAGTAGAAAATATGTGTACAGTTGCAAAAGGACCCAAACACGGTCCCGCACCTATCCCCGAAGAGGGCAAATGGGTAAAGTCTTATGAGATTAAAGATATTTCCGGTCTTTCTCACGGAATCGGCTGGTGTGCTCCTCAGCAGGGCGCATGCAAGCTTACTCTTAATGTAAAAGACGGTATCGTTCAGGAGGCTCTTGTAGAAACAATCGGTTGTTCGGGTATGACTCATTCAGCTGCAATGGCTGCCGAGATTCTCCCCAACAAGACTCTTCTTGAGTGCCTTAATACAGACCTCGTTTGCGACGCTATAAATACAGCTATGAAAAATATTTTTGAGCAGCTTGTTTACGGCAGAAGCCAGACAGCTTTCTCCGAGGGCGGACTTCCTATCGGCGCAGGTATGGAAGACCTCGGTAAGGGACTTCGCAGCCAGGTTGGTACAATGTACAGCACAAACGCAAAGGGCGTTCGTTACATGGAAATGGCAGAGGGCTATGTTCTTAAAACTGCTCTCGATGAGAATAACGAAGTTATCGGTTATCAGTTTGTAAAGCTCGGCAAGATGCTCGAGGATATTCGCCACGGCGTTGAGCCCAACGAAGCTTTCAAGAATAATATCGGTCAGTACGGTCGTTTTGACAACGCTGCTAAGTACATTGACCCAAGAGAAGAGTAATTCGGTGAGGAGGACACGAAAATGGCAGTAACATTTGAAAGTATGGAAAGAAGAATGCCTAAAATTGAGAAGTGCCTTGCCGAGTACGGTATTGCAAATCTTGAAGAGGCAAGAAAGATTTGTAACGATTTGGGCTTTGACCCTTATCAGATTGTTAAGGATGTTCAGCCTATCGCTTTTGAAAACGCAAGCTGGGCTTACACTCTCGGTTGTGCAGTTGCAGTTAAAAAGGGTGTTAAGACAGCCGCTGAGGCTGCTGAGGCTATCGGTATCGGACTTGAGGCTTTCTGCGTTCCGGGTTCTGTTGCAGAGCAGAGAAATGTAGGCAGAGGTCACGGTAATCTCGGTGCAATGCTTCTCAGAGATGAAACAAAGTGCTTTGCATTCCTTGCAGGTCACGAGAGCTTTGCGGCTGCTGAGGGCGCTATCGGTATTGCACGTAATGCAAACAAGGCAAGAAAAGAGCCGCTGAGAGTTATTCTTAACGGTCTTGGAAAGGACGCAGCTTACATTATTTCAAGAATCAACGGCTTTACATATGTAAAGACAGAGTTTGACTACTTTACATCAGAGCTCAAGATTGTTGAAGAGAGAGCTTTCTCTGACGGTGAAAGAGCTGCTGTTCGCTGCTACGGCGCAGACGATGTCCGCGAGGGCGTTGCTATTATGCAGAAAGAAAATGTCGGCGTTTCAATTACAGGTAACTCCACTAACCCGACTCGTTTCCAGCACCTCGTTGCAGGCACATACAAGAAGTGGGCTATTGAGAACGGCGTAAGCTACTTCTCTGTTGCTTCCGGCGGCGGTACAGGCCGTACACTCCACCCCGATAACATGGGTGCAGGTCCTGCTTCCTACGGCCTCACAGACTCAATGGGCAGAATGCACGGCGACGCTCAGTTCGCAGGTTCTTCTTCTGTTCCTGCTCATGTTGAGATGATGGGTCTTATCGGTATGGGTAACAACCCGATGGTAGGCGCTACTGTTGCTTGCGCAGTTGCTGTTTATGAGGCTACAAAGTAATTTTTGTTTGCACAAAGGTAATTATAAAGTTTAAATAACAAATAAAGTAATCGGACACGTTGTTTGCGATATTCCGCGATAATGTGTCCGATTTTTATTTTGTAAGAACTGCTAAAAATTATCGGGCAGATAACCTTTTATAATATCAACTTGTCTGCTCAAATTACGCACCGAGGCATTCGGCTTTTTTATGGCGTTTTGCAGTATTTTCCCTAATCTCTGATTTCCCGCAAAAATAATCGTCGTAGTTAGATAAGAATTTGTATGTTTTATATTTGATTAGTATTATATAGGTTTTTTAATGTTGATAATCATTTGTTGTTAATATAAACAAACAAATTATTTAAATTTTGTGCAGGATTAATGTTGAATGTGCACTAAAAATAGAGTATCATATAATTGGTGTTTTATCCAAAACGAATACCTAAAGGAGGAGTTAAAAAAATGAAATCAAAAACGTTCAGAAAGCTGACTGCTTTGATGATAGCCGTAATGCTCGTGCTCAGTATGTGCTTTACGGGAATCAGCGCTGCAGCGGCTGCAGTTTCAGACGGCACACAAGTTGTGTATCTGAAACCAAACAGTAACTGGAAAGTCGACAATGCTCGATTTGCAGTTTACATGTTTGAAGGGGATAACAGCCAGTGGGTCGACATGGAAGATGATGACGCAGACGGATATTACGCTGCTACACTTCCCGAAGGCAACTGGGAAAAAATCATTTTCTGTCGTATGAGCTCAAGTGCAACAGAAAATAACTGGGATAACAAATGGAATCAGACTGCCGATCTTGATATTCCCGACGGTATGAACTGCTACACAGTTAAGGACGGTACATGGGACAAAGGCGGCGGTGAATGGAGCAACTACACCCCTGAGGAAGAGGTTGATCCGTCAATTCCGACAGATCCCACAGAAGCAACGACAGAACCTACTGAGGCAACAACAGAGCCCACAGAGGCAACAACCGTTGCACCCGAGACAACAGATTACTATCTCTTCGGCTTCATCAACGAGGCAAACTACGGATGCGAAGAGGATTATGAAAACATCGGCGAGTACAAGTTTGTTGACGGACAGCTTACAGCAACATTTGAGACTGCAAGCTATGTAGGTGTAAAGACAGGCGACAACGCAAACTGGTATATGACAGACGGCTG
>CALYBP010000047.1 GCA_944415425.1 uncultured Ruminococcus sp.
CTTTCCGAGGGTGACGCAGGATATATGAGCGGCTGGATGAGTACGGTAAACGACTGGTTTGCAAACGAGGGCTGCGATGCGTTCAGCGTTGCAAAAGGCACGCTTGAAAGCGGCGATGAACTTACATTTATCTATTCAAACGCATGGGGCGCCGATGTCGGAAGTCTTTGGGACAGCTTTGACACCTCCCTTGCAGATATTTCCTTTGACAACGGTGTGCTTTCCGAAAATTTTGACCCCTCGAAATACGAGTACACGCTCACACTCAAAAGCGAAACGCCCGTTACGGTAACTCCCTGTGCCGCAAACAAAAATTATCAGGTCAGAACCTACAAAAACGAGTACACACCGCTTGTTGACGGCTCTGAATACAAACGCTCACAAGCCGTCAGCGTGCAGGACGGCGACAGGATAATCGTTGCCGTGGGCGACCCCTCGTGGCCGTCGATGAATACAAGTGACGGCGCAAGCGTCTACACATTCAACATCAGCGTTGAAGATGAAGTTTCTCAGGCTATGAACAATGCCTCAAGCTATCTGCTTTCGCTCGGCGCGTCAAAATTAGGCGTGTACGGAAGCGAATGGTCCGTTACGGGACTTGCAAGAGATGAAAAATTAACCGATGAAATCAAAGACGCTTATTACGAAAGCATCAAGTCCTATGTTGAGCAGAACAAAAGCCCAAAGCTCAGCGCATCTAAATCGACCGAAAACTCAAGAGTAATCATTGCGCTTTCTTCAATCGGCAAGGACGCTTCAAAAGTAGCAGGCTGCAACCTGATTGAACCGCTTGCTGATTTTGACTATGTTAAAAAGCAGGGGATAAACGGTCCGATTTACGCCCTCATCGCTTTGGATACATACGGGTATGAAATTCCCGCCGTTCCCGACGGGACAGCTCAGACCACGAGAGAGGGGCTGATTGAATATATCCTTTCAAGTCAGCTTGAAAGCGGCGGCTGGACATTGTTCGGAAGCACGGCCGACCCCGATATGACGGGCATGGCAATTCAGGCGCTTGCACCTTATTATAAAGATGATTCCGATGTAAAAACCGCAGTTGACAAGGCGTTAAATGCGATGTCTGATAATCAGGCGGATAACGGCGGCTTTTCGTCATGGGGAACAGTAAATGTTGAAAGCTGCGCACAGATGCTTACGGCGCTCACAAGCCTTAATATTAACCCAACAACCGACGAACGCTTCATCAAAAACGGAAAAACGGTAATTGACGCAATTATGGAATTCAGAGCCGAAAACGGTTTTGCGCACACAAAGGGCGGTTCGTACAATCAGATGGCAACCGAGCAGGCGTATTACTCCCTTGTTTCCTATTTCAGACTCCTTGCGGGCAAAACCTCGTTGTATGATATGAGCGATAAAAAAGAGCTTATCTACGACATAAACGGCGACGGTGTGTTTAATATTGCGGACTGCACG
Source organism: uncultured Ruminococcus sp. (assembly GCA_944415425.1). Classification (GTDB taxonomy): domain Bacteria; phylum Bacillota; class Clostridia; order Oscillospirales; family Acutalibacteraceae; genus Ruminococcoides. Next base: position 1,441 of record CALYBP010000047.1, read on the forward strand.
ATGATACAAAAATATATTGTTAACCTTGTTGAGCTTACCGACGAACAAAAGTCTATGGCTGACTGTAACAATGACAACAGCATAAGTATTACAGATGTCACAATGCTTCAAAAGTTTCTTGTAAATATAATATGAAGATTTTAAATTATGTAAAAAAATATAAATTTGCAGTAATAGCCGTAATATGTACGGCGGCAATTCTTGTCGGCGCGTTTTTTGCGGGGGAGGGTCTTAAAGAGGACTCTCCCGCAATATTGGGCACGGCATCCTCCGATACGGCTTCCGAAAAATCAGATAACAGCGCTTTGCAGACGCAAGCACAAAGCGGTGAAAAAAACGAAAATAAAAAAGAATCCGCTGAAAGCACAAAAACAGAAAAATCAACTGTACCGCAGACAACACAGACGCAGGATAAAACAGGACAGAAAGATGTATCAGCTCAAACTGAAAACGCTCAGGTCGGTACTGCCTCCTCTCAAATTTCAAAGCCTGCGCAGGGGAACAAGGATAATTATTTTACCGATGAAATTCCCGAGGGCAAGCCCGAACCTGTTGAACCCCAGGAGCAGGAAACGCAGGATACAAGACTGAAGTGTACTTTTTCAATTTCCTGCAAAACCGTGCTTGATAATATGGATAACCTCGACTCATCAAAGCGTGATATAATTCCCGATGACGGCTGGATTTTAAAGCCCGTCACCGTAACCTTTAACGATGGCGAGTCCGTGTTTGATGTGTTGAGCCGTGTTTGCAGGAAGCAAAAAATTCATCTTGAATTTTCATTTACTCCAATGTATAATTCCGCATACATCGAGGGCATAAACAACCTCTATGAATTTGACTGCGGAAGCCTTTCGGGCTGGGTTTATGAGGTAAACGACTGGTTCCCGAACTACGGCTGTTCACGCTACGCCGTTCAAAACGGAGATGTAATCGAGTTTCATTACACCTGTAATTTGGGGCAGGATGTCGGCGGAAATATAAATTCGGGTGGATAGTATGAAAGATTCTTTTTCAAAATTACACCCCGTATTAAACCTTGTGTTTTTTGGGTTTGTAATATCGCTGTCTATGTTTATTATGAATCCCGTCTGCCTCGGTTTGTCTCTCATTTGCTCTTTTGTCAACGCCGTGTATTTAAACGGGATAAAAACAGTTAAACTCTGCTTAAAATTCGTTTTGCCCATGGCTGTGCTGATAGCTGTAATAAATCCTGTCTTTAATCATCAGGGAGTTACGATTCTTTCGTACTTTCCTTGGGGCAATCCGCTCACATTGGAGTCGATAATATACGGCATAGCCTCAGGCGCGCTGCTTTCGTGCGTAGTCCTTTGGTTTTCTGTTTTAAACAGCGTGATGACATCAGACAAGCTGATTTTTCTTTTCGGCAGGATAATACCGTCGATGAGCCTCGTCGTTTCAATGTCGCTTAGATTTGTGCCGAGATTTACAGCACAGTTTAAAAATATAAGGAATGCTCAAAGGTGTATCGGCAGAGATATTTGTGACGGCTCAATTCCTGTCAGGACAAAAAACCTGATTACGATAATATCAATTATGATTTCCTGGTCAATGGAAAACGCAATAGAAACCGCGGATTCTATGAAGAGCCGAGGCTTCGGCCTAAAGGGCAGAACAGCCTATTCAATATATAGATTTGACGGAAGAGATTTAGTATTATTGATTTTAACTTCTGCTGCGGGAGCGTTTGTATGGGCTATGCTTTTATGCGGGGCGATAGATTTTAATTATTTTCCGATTACAGGCGGAAATTTGACATCGCCTGAGGCGATTTTTACATTTGTGATTTATGCTGTGTTAATGCTCACACCGACAGCCGTTAATGTAAAGGAGGGGCTTAAATGGAAGCGTTTAAGGTCTGCAATCTGACATTTCGCTATCCGAAATCAGATGAAAATGTGTTAAACGGCGTAAGCTTCTCCGTAAAAAAAGGTGAATTCATAACTCTTTGCGGTCCGTCAGGCTGCGGCAAAAGCACATTGCTTCGTCACCTAAAGCCCTGCCTTGCACCAAACGGCGAAAAAAGCGGAGAGATATTTTTTGAAAATAAAAATATTGCGGAGTTTTCAAACCGTGAGTTAAGTCAGAAAATAGGCTTTGTAATGCAGTCGCCCGACAATCAGATCGTCACCGACAAGGTCTGGCACGAGCTTGCGTTCGGTCTTGAAAGCCTTGGGCTTGACAACGGCACAATACGAAAAAGAGTTGCCGAAACAGCAAGCTTTTTCGGACTTGAGCATTTGTTTTACAAAAGCGTGTCCGAGCTTTCGGGCGGACAAAAGCAGATTTTAAATCTTGCGTCAATTATGGCTTTGCAGCCCGATGTTCTGATACTTGACGAGCCCGCAAGCCAGCTTGACCCGATTGCGGCGTCGGAATTTTTATCCTGCGTTTCAAAAATCAACAAGGAACTCGGAACAACGGTTATAATCACCGAACACAGGCTTGACGGAGTTTTTCACTTAAGCGATAAAATACTGGTGCTTGAAAACGGCACGGCGGTTTCGTTTGATACGCCGCAAAACACGGGCAAAAACCTTAAAAGAATAAAGAGCAAAACCTTCCTCTCCCTTCCCTCGCAAATGCGGATATGGGACAGGGTATCAGACGGCGAAAGCGATTGCCCCGTAACTGTCGCTCAGGGCAGAATGTGGATTGAAAGCTACGCTGAAAATCATCGGATTTATCCTCTGTATGATGAGCAGATACCTAAGCACAAAGAAAACATTGCCGCTGAATTTAAAGACGTGTGGTTCAGATACGAAAAGGATTCTGCCGACGTTCTCAAAGGCTTGACATTTAAAGTTTATGAGGGTGAATTTGCCGCGATTCTCGGCGGCAACGGTGCCGGAAAATCAACAGCTCTTTCCGTAATAAACGGAATTAATGTTCCGTACAGGGGAGAGGTAAGTATTTTCGGCAAGAGCATATGCGGTGATAACAAGACATATTTGCACGGCGTTGCAACGCTTCCGCAAAATCCTCAGTCGATTTTCGTCAAGAAAACGGTTGCCGAAGATTTGGAGGAGGTGTTTGTCGGCTCAAAAACAAATGAAGATGAAAAGCGAAAACTGATAGGCTCTGTTGTGTCGCTTTGCAGGCTTGAAAAGCTTATAAATATGCACCCGTACGACCTGTCGGGGGGCGAACGGCAGAGAGCCGCTCTTGCGAAGGTTCTGCTTACAAGACCCAAAATTTTGCTCCTTGACGAGCCTACAAAGGGGCTTGACGCTGAGTTTAAAATCGTTTTTGCAGGCATTATGCAGACTCTTTCGCAGTCGGGAATCACGGTAATTATGGTCAGTCACGATGTGGAGTTTTGCGCAAAATACGCTCATAGATGTATGATGTTTTTCGGCGGTAATATAACATTTGAGGATACACCGAGAAATTTTTTTGCGTCAAACTCTTTTTATTCCACGAGCGCAAACCGTATTTCACGGGGCGTTATTAAAGACGCGGTAACGGACGATGAGGTTGTTTACTGCCTGACGGGTGAGAAGACAGAGCCGCCGACTATCAAATCAGACTCCGATATTTTTGATTACAGCGTTGAAAGTTACACCGAAACCGAAAAAAATATGCCCGCAAAACTTCCCGTATGGAAAAAAATCCTCGGTGTACTTTCGGCTTTGATGCTGTTGTTTTCTTTGGCAGTCAACCTTGATTATCTGAGCTTTTTAAGTTCAAAAGACCTGCCGTTTTGGGCAGACTGTGCAATTATAATCACACCGATTGCTTTGCTTTGGGTATCGTTTGGCTCAATGTCAAATTCTTCTCAACATAAAGCCTTTGCAGGAAAAAGAAAGAAAATTCCGAAGCGTACCTCTGCCGCGGCTGTTATGATACTTCTTTTGATACCGCTTACAATATTTGTGGGCGTTACTTATCTTCAGGACAAAAAGTACCTTTTTATATCACTTCTTGTAATGCTTGAATGTATGCTTCCGTTTTTTCTCGTATTCGAGGGCAGAAAACCTCAGGCAAGAGAGCTTGTCATAATAGCCGTGCTGTGTGCCATAGCGGTTGCGGGAAGAACGGCGTTTTACTTTGTTCCGCAGTTTAAGCCTGTTATCGCAATTGTTATTATTTCGGGAATCGCTCTCGGAGCAGAAAGCGGATTCCTTGTAGGTTCGCTCACCATGCTTTTGTCAAATATCGTGTTCCAGCAGGGGCCGTGGACGCCGTGGCAAATGTTTGCCGCAGGAATAATCGGATTTTTGGCAGGGATTTTGTTTAACAGAGGACTTTTAAACCGAAGCAGAGTATCTCTTTGCATTTTCGGCTTTATAGCAACCGTTGTAATTTACGGAGCCGTTATGAACACCTCTTCGGCTGTAATATCTCACACTCAAATCAATCCTCAAACGATAACCGCCTTTTTGGCGCTCGGATTTCCGTTTGATTTGGTTCACGGCATTGCGACCGCATTGTTCTTGTTTTTCGGTGCAGAGCCGATGCTTGAAAAACTCGACAGGGTAAAAACAAAGTACGGCTTGCTCGGTAATTAAATTTACGCATATAACGCATATAACGCATATTGCAATTTGCATTTTAATAATATATAATTTAAACAGTTAAAGTAAAAGCACACCCGCATATTTTTGCAGGTGTGCTTTAGGATTATTTGCATCAGGATTATTTACATTCCGTACATACATATTCGGGAACTGTGCGTTCGTTAATTGCGGATTCATATAGCCTCCAGCCTCCTGCGAGGTTGTAGCAGTCGTAGCCGTATCCCGTAAGCATTCGGCACGCGATATATGAACGCAGGCCGCTGTGACAGTGAACATAAACAGGCTTATCCTTGGGGATTTCATCAATTCTTTCACGCAGACTGTCAAGAGGAATATTTATAAATCCGTCTATTTTTCCTCGTGAAACCTCAGTTTTTGTACGTACATCAAGAAGCGTTACGCTGTTATCACGGGGCAGGTTTTGAACATCGTCCCAGAAAAACTGCTTTAGCTTGCCTGTAATAATGTTTTCCGCCGTAAAGCCCAGCATATTGACGGGGTCTTTGGCGCTGCCGAACGGCGGAGCGTAACACAGCTCAAGGTTTGTAAGGTCGGTAATCTTTGCGCCGAAACGTATTGCCGTCGCAAGCACATCCATACGCTTGTCAACTCCGTCAAATCCGACAATCTGCGCTCCGATGAGTTTAAGTGTGGCTTTATCCCACAGAGCTTTTACCGACATATTGGTTCCGCCGGGGTAATAGGTTGCGTGCGGTGCGGAGTAAATGTAGGTTTTGTCATAGTCAATACCCGCGTTTTGCGCGCTTTTTTCGTTTAATCCGGTTGTCGCAACCGTCATATCAAACAGCTTCAATACCGCTGAGCCCTGCGTCCCCGTGTACTCGCTCTCAAATCCCGCAATATTGTCTGCGGCAATTCGTCCCTGCTTGTTCGCAGGTCCTGCAAGCGGAATAAATGCAGGAGCTTTTGTAATAAAATCCTGTACCTCAACCGCATCTCCCACGGCGTAAATGCCGTCGATGTTTGTTTTCATTTTGCCGTCAACAACAATGCTTCCTCTTGCGTTGGTTTTGATACCGCATTCCTTTGCAAGCGTTGTTTCGGGGCGTACTCCGACAGACATAATAACCATATCGGTTTTGATTTCGCCGTTTTGCAGAATAACGCTGTCGTCGGTTATTTCCTGCACGCCGTTGTTAAGGCAGAGTTTAATGCCTTTAGCTTTTATATATCTGTGCACATCTGCCGCCATATCAAAGTCAAGCGGTGCAATCAGGTGGTCCGAAAGCTCGACTATTGTTACATCAAGTCCTGCTTCCTTTAGGTTTTCCGCCATCTCAACGCCGATATATCCGCCGCCGACTACCACAGCGGATTTTGGCTTGTCTTTTGAGATATAGTTTTTAATGCGCATTGTGTCGGGAATGTTGCGAAGCGTAAATACATTGCCTTTGTCAATACCCTTGATATTCGGCTTTACGGGTTCCGCACCCGGTGAGAGAATAAGGGCGTCGTAGCTTTCTGTATAAACTTCTCCTGTTTCCGTGTTTTTTACGGTAACGGATTTTGTTTCAGGGTCAATTTTAATAGCTTCGTTTAGCACTCGCACATCTATGTTGAACCTCGCCTTAAAGCTTTGAGGGGTTTGCAAAGTCAGGTTGTCCCTGTCGGTGATAACTCCGCCGATATAGTAGGGAAGACCGCAGTTTGCAAAGGATACATACTGCCCTCTTTCAAGTACGATTATTTCTGCTTTTTCATCGAGTCTGCGGAGTCTTGCGGCGGCAGACGCTCCGCCCGCTACACCGCCTATAATAACTGTTTTCATAATTTTCTACCTCATTTGAAAGGATTTTTAGTATGGAAAAAAATATTTTTGAACCGATATATAAAGAAATTCTCCCGTTTTGGGACGATATATCGGAAGACGACAAAGATTATATCTGTCAGAATTCTTTTGCGGTAACATACAAAAAGGGAACAAATATTCACAGCGGAAACGAGTGCTCGGGTGTGATATTTGTTCAAAGCGGAAGTCTGCGGCTTTATATGCTCTCCGATGAGGGCAAGGAAATAACTCTTTACAGACTTCACAAGGGCGATATGTGTATGCTGTCGGCTTCGTGCGTGCTTCAAAGCATAACCTTTGACGTTATGCTTGACTGTGAAGAGAACAGCGAATGTTATGTCATAAGCGGCCCTGCATTTGCAGCCGTTTCTCAGCGTAACCCAAGTGTCAAAATATTTGCTCTTGAAACCGCCGTGAGCCGATTTTCCGATGTTATGTGGGTCATGCAGCAAATTTTATTTATGAGCCTTGACAAGCGTCTTGCAATATTTTTACTTGACGAAACCGCAAGAACAGGCTCTGACAGCATAACGCTCACTCACGAGCAGATAGCCAAGTACATCGGCTCTGCCCGTGAGGTTGTGTCCCGTATGCTCAAGTATTTTGCAAACGAGGGAATAGTTGAGTCGTCACGCAAGGGAATTAAAATCCTTGATAAAAAGCGACTGCAAAAATTAGCCCTCTAACATTGCAAGAATCTGCTGCTTTGGTCTTGCGCCCGCTGCCTGTTCTGCGATTTTGCCGTTTTTGATAACTACCAGAGTCGGAATGCTGAAAACGCCGAATTCCTGCGCAAGCTCAGGCTCGCTGTCAACATTGATTTTGCCGACAATATACTGCGGGTTTTCCTCTGCAATTTCATCAACGAGCGGTGAAACCATACGGCACGGTCCGCACCAGTCTGCGTAAAAGTCGAGCAAAACGGTTTTTCCGCTGTTTTTGATTTCATCAAAATTGTTTTTATTAACTTTAAGTACTGACATAGTTCATACTTCCTTTCTGTTATTGTATCTTTATTATAACCTGATTTTTCATTTATTTCTGTGATTTAGTCACATTTTTTGCTTTGCATATAAGCTGCGTCATTGTTCCCATAGGACAGTAAACGCACCATGAACGGGGTTTAAAGAGAATCATTGTCACAAGTCCCAAAACCGTTGACGTCAGCATTACGCTGTAAAATCCGAACGCGAACTGTGCGACCCACGGTGAAAACAGCGTTCCGTGATATGCCCACTGCCAAGGCAGCTTAAATGTCCACAAAAGCGTAACCGCCGTGCTTAAATCCTTTGCCTGCGCAAACACAAGATATGTGTTCCAAAGCATTACAAAAAACATCGCAAAAAAGAATATCAAAAAGCCGTACCTGAAGTATTTTGATTTCATCCATTTAGGTACGCTTTTTTTTCGTGATAAGCCGAGATTACCGCCTATAATCGAAAAGAGCTGTCCTCTTCCGCAATACTTGTTGCAGTAGGCTTTGCTGCCGTTTACAAGCGAGATTATAAGAGGTATAAAAAAGCACAAAAGCCCAAGCCAAGCAAATAAAATATTAAAAAATCCTAAAATCAAATAGGTCAGTGATAATATCCAGAGGTAATCGTACCAATGTTTTTTTGTTTTCATTATACAGCTTCCTCCAATATTATAACACTTGCGGGACATTCTTTTGCGCATTTTCCGCAGCCCACGCATAAATTTTTATCAACCTCGGCGTAGATACCTTTGAAAATGCTGATTGCGTTTCTCGGACAAACCTTTACGCAGCAGCCGCAGGCCACGCACTCGTCGGTACCTACTTTTGCTTTTTTTCTGATCATACAATCTCCTCCCTTAATTCAAGGATATTATATATCACGGCTTTATATTCTTCCGTGACTTAATCACATCAAAATTACGGCGCAAAGCAAAGCACCCCTGCTTTTGCAGGGGTGCTTCGCATGAAAGCGGTGTTCTAATGAATAATCACTTGGAGGGGTACATTATATCTATGAAATTCAGTAATAATTCAGTTTTAGCCCTCGTATGTCTGCCAGCTGCCTGCGTACTTTCCGTCGGCACGCTGTTCTGTAAATACATATACCATATTTTCGTTTTCAGGTGAGAAGGCTATGTCGGCGGATGTGCATACTCTCCCCAGTTTGAAAACTCAAGGTCTGCCCTCAAAAGGAAGGCTGTCTGATCTTTCGGCAAATCAAAGGAATATACGCCCGGTTTACCTTCTACGGGAGTCATCTCAACGAAGTTTTCTCCGCCTATCCACATGCAGATATAAGCCGTATCCCAGTTAGCCATTGAAACATCAAAGTATACCGTGTAGCTTTCCTTTTCGGGCTCTTCGGGAAGTGCCTGCCATGAACCTGAATATTTGCCGTCTGCAACCTGTGAATCAAATGTATATACCATATTTTCATTTGCAGGTCTGAAAGTAACATTTACGGAAGCCGCCTCGCCCCATTGCGACAAGTCGTCGTTTGCGCGGAAGAGGAATTCTGTCTGCTCCTTCGGCAAATCATAGTAGAACAGATTGGCTTTTCCCTCAACAGGCGTCATCGGAACAATGTTTGTGCCGCCTGTCCACATTGCGATATACGGGGTTTCCCAGCCTGAATATGTTGTGTCAATATAAATGCGGTAGAAGTCTTTTTCAACAGGAGGAGCTGCTTCAAATCCTACAAGCCACTGATAAGCCTGCGGGAAATATTTTGCCCATGCGCTTTCGCTGTGTGTCTGACTTTCGTCAACAAGAGTTTCTATCTTTTCCTCAGGATAGCCTGCTGCAACCATTCCGTTCTTCATGTATTCAACATAGCGGGTAATGCTTGACTCACCGCCTGAGCCGCCTGCGTAGATGAAGAACTTGGGCTGATTTTCTGACTCTGCCAAATTGCTTGATGTTATAACGGAGTCAAGCACCTCGTCGGGGAACAGCCAGAACGACGGTGAGAATACGAGAACCTGTCCGAATACATCGGGATATTCTACTCCGATATAGTAGGAGATAAGTCCGCCCATTGAGCTTCCGCCTATACCTGTGCTGTCTTTGTCTGTGCGTACATTGTAGTGGCTGTCAATATAGGGCTTTAAGGTGTCTACGATGAAAGCTGCGTACTTGTCGCCTGTCGGATTGTCGGCAGTAGAAGAGTCAACGCCGTCCCATACAGGTGTGTATTCGTTGATTCTGTCGCCTGAGTTATCAATGCCGACTATGATTGAACCCTCGTAACCCTGTGCCATCATATCGCTTACTGCCTCGTCAACCTGCCATTCACCGGCAAATGAGGTGTATGAGTCAAACAGATTTTGTCCGTCATGCATATAGAATACAGGATACTTTTTCTCTGTGCCTTCGGGGTCATATCCTTCGGGAAGCCAAACTCTGATGTTTCTTGTTCTTCCGTCATCGTACTGCGGCATATCAAGCGTGAATGTTTCAAGCGTTCCGCCCGTAACGGTGCTCATACCCGTCTGATTCTTAAACATTGAAACAGTATCGTCTATTGTGTTGCCGTCTGCCGAAATTACAAATGTGCGGTTGCTGATCTCTCCGCCTGTCGGACCGCCCTCAACCTGAGCCCAAATGCTTTCTTGGTCGGCAGTCTGGACGGTGTATTTGTATTCAACGGTTTCTCCCACATACTCCGATGTAACTTCGGCTGTATATGTATAGTGGAAATCGTCAATTTTTGTCATAAACCATTCGGGGTCTGACGGATCCCAGCCGTTAAGGTTAGAACCTATGCTGACACTCGCTCCCTCGTCCAGAACCTCGGGGATTGTCACATTAAATACAAGCGTAACGGTCGACGTTGTTTCTTCAACGGGGAATTTGTCAATCATATCAACAAGATATTTTTGAATTTCCGTTGCGTCTTTAACATTAACATCGTTATCTCCCGTTACGTCGGAAGCGACAAGGTCAATTTCATCTGCTCCGATAATGGAAACAACATATTTTTGAATTGCCGTTGCGTCCGCAACAGCTATACTTCCGTCACCATCTGCGTCGCCGTACAGAACATCTGCCGCAAAGGCGCTCATAACAGATGCCGAAAGGCTTGATACAAGAACTGCCATTGTTAAAAATATACTTAATATTTTCATTCTTTTCTTTTTCATAAATCTACACTCCTTTTAATGAATTTTATAAATAAAAACAGGTTTAATTTTACAGCTCCTTTCTCTATTGTTATATTTACATAATAATTATAGCAGATTAAAATAATTTTAGTTATAAATATACTGGCTTTTGATATAAATATCCTGTTGTTTGCAAAAATATTTTTAATTTATTGCTCGAAATAAATGGAAAATCTGCCAATTACTGAAATAATCCGAAGCCAAATTGACTTTTAATATTAAATATGATATTTTACTGATAAAGGAGTTTTGATTTTTACAGAGGCGGTGAAAATAAATTGGATGTTGACAGCAGGCAAAGAGAGCTGAAATCCCACGGCACTTTTGAGCTTCCCATTGAGTTTTATGACTGCAACAACAGGGTATATAAAGATTTGTATATGCACTGGCACAAGGAAATGGAAGTTATCTATGTAATAGAGGGTGAGATTTTTCTGCGTCTTAACGAGAGCAATGTCGAGGGGAGCACGGGAGATTTTATTTTTATCGCCCCCGAAACAGTACATTATATAAAAAGCGGAGAGACCCCTCTTAGGTTTAAGTCGATGGTTTTTGATATTAGAATTTTGAGCGGCAGCAGCGATGATTTTTGTCAAAACAGGATTTTCCAGCCGCTTTTATCTCATCAAATGAAAATTTCGGATAAAATAACGCCCAACGATGCAAACTATGAAATCATAAAGTCTGTTTTTTATTCACTTGCACGGTGTTGTGAGGATAAAAAGAAATTTTATCAGCTTGAGGCAAAGCACCTTGTTTTTAATTTTTTCTATAATATAATGAGCGGAAACCACTACAACAATATAAGCCTTGAAAGCAACAAGCTCACCGAAGCCGTAAAACAGGCGATTGTGTACATTCAAAATAATTATACCGAAGAGATAACCACGGGATCTCTTTCGGCGTATGTTCATTATAACGAGTACTATTTTATGCGTGTGTTTAAAAAGTACACGGGCAGAACGATAGTTGAGTTTTTAACCGAATACCGTTTGGAAAAATCAAAGGAGCTTTTGAAAAACGAGGATTTAACGGTTGAGGATGTCGCATATAGGGTGGGTTTTTCCTCAAACAGCTATTTTATAAGAAAATTCCGCGATATGTATAAAGTTACGCCCGGAGAGTTCAGAAAGCTGATAAATAAAACTTAAAAGCTTTAAGATGTAATAAAGTTTACTGTGTTTTATAAGTATGCAAAGCTATAAATCAGTATATTAAAGCTGACTTAAAAATTTAATTAGCTTAAGTTACCTATTGACATAATATATTATTAATGCTACAATATCAAAAAAGTTAATAAATAAACCGTTGAGGCGGAGATAACGGCAATTATGCCTTTACAGAGAGCCTGTGTTGCTGAGAGTCAGGTGAGAAACAAGTTGTCAAATGGACCGCTGAGGGCGCAGTCAAATGTG
>CALYBP010000048.1 GCA_944415425.1 uncultured Ruminococcus sp.
AAAGAAAAGTCCTATTGCAAACGCCGTGCCCTTTCCGTATGACAAGGCAAGGTGACGGCAGAAGAAAAACTGTAAAACAAAACAGCACAGCACAACAATATAACGGATTGCCGTTAAAAATACAGCACCTCCCGAGTAATAATCGGTACCGCTCAGCATAGATGTAAGCACTCCGTTTGCTATAAGAAGCAGTAAATATAAACCGAAAAATTTAGGCTTCCACACAATTTTATAGATTTTGTATTCGCTGTAAATCGGGATAATACTCTTCCAGCCCGACACATTCGCCTTTACAAAAAGAAACCAGAAAGCGGCAATTTGCAGGACGAAAAGGGCTGTTTGTATGAGAAAAGAAAACAAATCAATTTCCGTAAAAACAAACACGGTGTTGCTCATAAAAAACCTCGCGATATATCAGTATCAAAGTAAATCTAAATATCAGCCGCAAGATTAAAACTCCAAAAGGAGCATTTCGCAGCTAAGCGGTTCAACATAAAGCTTGCCGTTTTCAAACTTTGAACCAAACAGCGGCTTTGCGCTTGCGTATCCCGGCGGCGGGTCGATTACCGCCTCTTTGCCGTCCAGATTAAAGGTACAATAAATAGATGACCGGCTGTCGTGGCGGATATACGCAATTCGGCGTTCTTTTGCGTAGGCGTTTATAAAATCGCCGTCCCAAAGCGCCGAGCAGGATTTCCGCAGATCTCCGAGTTTTTTGTGCCACTCAATCAGCTCTTTATCTTCCTTGCCCCACGGATAGCAGCAGCGGTTAAACGGGTCACGGTATCCCTCCATTCCCGCTTCATCTCCGTAGTAGACACACGGGAATCCCGGCAGGGTGTACTGCATTGCGGCGGCAACCTTATAAATTTTTCTGCCCATTTCACGCTGTTCTTGTGACAGGTGAGTTTCAGCCTGCCATTTTCGGTCACGTCCGTTAAGCGGCTCTCCCGCAATTACGGTAATCGCGCGCTCTGTGTCGTGTGTTGAAAGCGAATTCATAAGCACACGCAGCACGGGACGGGGATAATTTTCGATTACGCTCATTATAGTGTTCATCGTCCACTTCGCGTCCTGTCCTCGGCAAAAATCAAGAATTGCGTTTCTGAAAACATAGTTCATAACCGAGTCAAGCTGATCTCCCAGCAAAAATCTGCGTCTTGCGCCGTAGCTTTCCTTGTTGCTTGCGTCCTCCCAGACCTCGCCCACAATAAAAGCTTCGGGATTTTCTTCTTTTACGGATTTTCTGAGATTTTCCATAAATTCATCGGGCAGTTCGTCGGCAACATCAAGTCTCCAGCCCGAATTTCCCAGACGCATAAATTTGCGGATTATTCCGTCTTTTCCGTTGATATATTCGTTAAATGCGGGGGAGGTTTCTATTACCTCGGGCAGGGTGTAAAATCCCCACCAGCAGTTGTAATTGTCGGGCCATTCGTTGAATTTATACCAGTCAAAGTAGGGCGAATTTTTATCACGGTAGGCACCGCCGTCGCCGTATCGTCCCGAGCGGTTAAAGTAAACGCTGTCCGAACCCGTGTGTGAAAACACGCCGTCGTTAATGACGTGGATTCCACGTTTTTTCGCCTCGGCGCAAAGTGTTTTGAAATCCTCCTCCGTGCCCAGAATGGGGTCAACGTGAGAATAATCTCCCGTATCGTAGCGGTGATTTGAGTAAGCCTCCGATATCGGGTTAAGATAAATACAGCTTACGCCTAAGCTCTCAAGGTAATCAAGCTTTTGAGTAATTCCCTTGAGGTCGCCCATAAAAAAGTCGCTGTTTGTAATCTCGCCGTGCTCGTTGGGCGCCCATTCGGGCAGGGCGTACCAGTCGTCGTTGCGGGTATAGTCGGTTCTTTTTATATTCTTTTCCTCTCCGCTGAAATTAAAGCGGTCGGGAAAAATCTGATACATAATTCCGCCAACAGGCCAGCTCGGCGTCTTAAAGCCTTTTTTGTAGCATGTTAGCTGCCAGCTTCTGCCCGGAGACTCTTCTATTGAGCTTATTTTATACGGGTCGGACGGAACGATGTAGCGAACGCCGCAGGTTGTATTCAGTTTAAATCCGTACCAGTACAAGCCGATTTTATGCGGAGTAAAGTCACATTCCCAAATTTCCGTGCTGTCGTCGAAATTTCCGCACCAAATAAGATTTGTAAATTTCCAGTTGTAGTCGTAATCATATTTTACGCACAGCTCCGCCTTTTGAGTGTGAAGCTCTCTCGGAACAAGTATTCTGAGATGGATTTTTGTGTCCTGCTCAACCGCACCGAACGGAGAGCGGTAGTAAATCTTTTGTGAGTTAAAAGGAACGGGCATATAATCACTTCCTGTAATTAATAATATTCCGCAAAAATGTTTTTGATAAACATAATATTACATAAACAGGCAGGACCGAAACAAAGCCTGTAATTAAGCATATTCTATCATATTTATACAAAAATTTCAAATATTATGATACAGTTTGATAATTATGGGGATAAACGCTTTTATTCGGCGAAAAAAAGGCAAAAAATTTAAAATCCCCTTTTATATTTTTATTTTTTATATTATAATTTAAAGTGGAATTATATAAATTTTTCAGTACAGGTGGGTCGAAAATGGCAAAGAAAAGGGTCAGTATTCAAATTGAGGGCAGAAGCTACGCCCTTATAACATCGGATGATGAAAAGTATGTTGAATCTGTTGCGGACGAAATCACAAAACGAATCAGGAAGGCGGCGCAGACAAGCCGTCATCTTGATACCCGCGATTGTGCTGTGTTGGTTGCGCTTGATTTGTGCGACGACAGAAACAAAGCGATTAAAAAGAATAAGGAAATGGTCGGCAAGGCGGACAAAATCATTCAAAACACAAACGAGCTGAACAAATACTGCAAGGATTATAAGGAAAAGCTCACCGAAGCAATCAACGAAAACACAAGCCTTGTGCGTCGTGTCAGAGCGCTTGAAAAACAGCTCAAGTCGTTGTCTGACGAGAACGGGGAACTAAAAAAAGCTCTCAAGGACGGCGGGATAGAATATTCGCACAAAAAGACAGAAGACGAAAAAAGAGCTGAAAAAATGATGGGCTATGTTCCCATGAAGCAGGGCTCGCTGTTTGACGGAAACGGAAAAAAGTAATATGAATAAAATTGAGATTCTGGCCCCCGCCGGCGGCTTTGACAGCATTTTGGCGGCGGTAAGGGGCGGAGCCGACGCCGTGTATGTCGGCGAAAAGTCGTTTTCGGCAAGGGCGTCCGCAAAAAATTTTGACAGCGAAGAACTGAAAAAAGCCGTTGAATACTGCCATATTCACGGAGTAAAGGTTTATGTAACAATAAATACGCTTGTCTTCGATGATGAATTTGAACGATTAAAACAAGCCGTCATAACTGCCGCAGAGGCTGACGCCGACGCCCTGCTGGTACAAAATATGGGGGTTGCACGTCTTGCAAGGGAGATTGCGCCTCAACTTCCTCTCCATGCATCAACGCAAATGAGCATACATTCTTATTCGGGCGTCAAGGCGCTGTATGAGATGGGTTTCAAGCGCGTTGTGCTTTCAAGGGAAATGAGTCTTGAAGAAATAAAAAAGTGCGCCGAAATTCCGATTGAACTTGAAGTTTTTGTACACGGAGCGCTGTGTATGAGCGTGTCGGGACAGTGCTATTTCAGCGCCATGCTCGGCTCTCGCAGCGGAAACCGCGGCGCCTGCGCCCAGACCTGCCGTCTGCCGTTTTCGGTGGGAGGACAAAAGGGCGGCCACGCCCTCAGCTTAAAGGACAGCTCTCTTATAAATCATATAGGTGAGCTTGAAAAAATCGGGGTCGCTTCGGCAAAAATAGAGGGAAGAATGAAACGCCCCGAATATGTTTTCGCAGCCGTAAGGGCGTGCAGAGAACAGCGTGATAACGGCTTTGTCAGCGACGAAGCCGCTGCCGCTTTAAAAAACGTTTTTTCACGCACGGGCTTTACCGACGGCTATCTTACGGGACATCTCGACAAAGAGATGTTCGGAACAAGGACAAAGAGCGATGTGGTTTCAGCCGATGAAAAGCTGTTTTCGTCAATTCGAGGCGGCTACAAGGACGAGATTCAGAATGTCGGGATAAAAGGAAAGTTTACGGCAAGGATAGGTCAAAATGCCGTGCTCAAAGTAACTGACGGACAGCACAGCGCCGAGGTGTGCTCGGACACCCTCTGCCAAAAGGCTCAAAAGGTTGCGCTTGACGCCGAAAAATGCAGATCACAACTTACAAAAACAGGAGGTACGGCGTACCGATTTGAAATTCTCGAAGTTGATACCGACGATGATATATCACTTCCTCTTTCCGCTCTCAATGCACTAAGGCGTGAAGCACTCTCAAAACTTGATGAAATGCGGAAAACCGTTCATAATTATACCGTAAACGACATAGAGATTTTTAAGGACAAAAAGTATTTTAAAGCTGAAAAGAAAACCGTAAGAGCTTGTGTCCATACAACAAAAATAGGCGGCGGATTTAAGAAATGTGAAATTGTATTTGTGCCGTTGTTTTCGGAAACAGAAGAAATAAAACGGCTGAAATCTGCGGGATATAATGTCGGCGTCGAGATTCCTCGGGGAATGTTCGGACGGGAAGAAAAAATCAACGATTATATTATAAAGGTCAAAGAGGCGGGAATAACCGATGTGATGTGCCACAACATAGCGGCTGTATACCTTGCAAAGGCAAACGGACTTGTTGTGCACGGCGGGTTCGGGCTTAATCTTGTAAACACATATGACCTGCTGTGGGCGGAAGAATACGGCTTAAAGAGCGCAGAACTCAGCTTTGAGCTTACCTTTGATAGAATTAACAAGCTCAAAGGCTCTGTTGACAGGGGAATTGTAAGCTACGGTTATCTGCCGCTTATGCTTTGCCGCAACTGCCCGAACAAGAGCGTTGGTATGGATTGCAAAACTTGCAAAAATCAATCAAAAATGCAGGATAGATTAGGCAAGCAGTTTTTTCTTAAATGCGACGGAAACTGCACGGAAGTCTTAAATTGCGTGCCGCTTTTTATTGCTCGTGAGGAATTTTCAAAACTATCAACATCTTTTAACGTTTTGCGCTTTAATGTTGAAAACTATGTGGAAAGCGTGGAAAACATTGAAGATTTTATCCGCTTTTCGATGTTAAAAGGTAAATTCACAAGAGGTTTATATAAAAGAGGTGTTGAATAGTATGTCAAAAGTGTTGAAATAATTAAATTTTTAATTAAGAATTATTTTAAATTCTTTACCCGAAAATTACAAAATCGTAATATTCTTTATAAAAATTGGAATACGGAATTATAAAAAATAATATGAATAATTTATGCAAAAAAATGCAAGTAATGAAGGATGATGAAAATGGAAATCAAAATTAAAAAGCTAAAAGATAGTGCAAAAATCCCCAAAAGAGCTACCGACGGCTCGGCGGGAATGGATCTCTACGCCTGTATTGACGAGAGTATTACCATTGCGCCCGGTCAGCTCGCGGTTGTGCCTACGGGCATAGCGATTGAACTGCCCGACAACGGCTGCGCAGCGTTTCTTTATGCCCGCAGCGGGCTTGGCGTGAAGCACGGCATCTGCCTTTCAAACGGCGTGGGCGTAATCGACAGCGATTACAGGGGAGAAATCTGCGCTGGATTGTGTAATGTATCGGACAAGCCGTATACGATAGAGCCATTTGAGCGCGTGTGCCAAATGGTTATAGCGCCTGTTTTGACGCCCGATGTTGTTGAGGCGGAAGAGCTTGACGATACCGAGCGAGGTCAGGGAGGCTTTGGCTCCACGGGCAGCTTTTAATCACTGACGCAAAATTGTAAAACCATTTTATTTTGCAAGGAGATGTTATTAATGATTACGCTGACGGAAACAGATATGATACAGCTTTTGAGAAAAAACAATCTTAACGCGGATACTTTGCAGGAAAATGTTGTGGAGCTGCTGCGAAAGAATAATCTGAGGCTTGCGACGGCGGAAAGCTGTACGGGAGGACTTGTAAGCGAGAGAATAACAAGGGTAAGCGGTTCAAGCGAGGTGTTTGAATGCGGAATATGCTCATATTCAAATAAGGTTAAAGAGAGCGTTTTGGGCGTCAGCGGCGAAACGCTGAGCGTACTCGGTGCGGTGTCGGCGGAAACGGCAATACAGATGGCTGAGGGTGTAAAAAAGCTTTCGGGAGCCGACATAGCCGTAAGCACGACGGGAATTGCGGGTCCCACGGGAGGAACACCCGAAAAGCCCGTGGGTCTTGTTTACTGCGGCGTGTGCACAAGCGGCAGGGCTTACGCGGTAAAGCTTGATTTCAGTTCTGCGTCAAACAGGGCTAATGCGAGAAATTATATAAGAAAACTAACTTCGGATACGGTTTTGTTTACAATTTTGAGCATAATTTACGAGCAGATGAAGACTTAATTTAAGAAAAGCAAAAAAAACTTGTAAAAAATAAGTTTATATGATAAAATCAGATTGATACTGCGAAGTTGCGTGCATAATTTTGTCCGTGCAAAAACGAGCTTTGCAGAAAAATTAATATCCGTCAGAATGGAGTTGGTTTTATGGCACGAAGTGCAGGTGTTCTTCTTTCGATAACTTCACTTCCGTCCCCCTACGGTATAGGCACCATCGGCAAGGAAGCACGCAAGTTTGCCGACTTCCTCAAAAAGTCAGGTCAAACTGTTTGGCAGATTTTGCCTGTCGGTCCTACAAGCTACGGCGATTCACCTTATCAGTCGTTCTCTACATATGCGGGCAATCCTTATATGATTGATCTTGATACTCTCTGCGATGAGGGGCTTCTTACAAAGGAGCAGATAGAAAGCTACGACTGGGGTTCAAATGACGCCGAAGTTGATTATGAAAAAATTTACAACAGCAGATTTGAAGTGTTAAAAATTGCATATAATAACTTCAAAGCCTGCGACCAGAAGGCATTTACATCGTTTAAGCGTAAAAACAGCAAGTGGCTCAAAAACTACGCGCTCTACATGGCTGTTAAAAAGAGCTTTGATATGGTATCGTGGACCGAGTGGCCCGATGAAGAAATCAAGATGCACGAGGAAGCAGCGGTTAAGCGTTATGAGCGTAAGCTGAAAGATGATGTTGAATTCTGGAAGTTTGTTCAGTTTAAATTTTACGAGCAGTGGGAGGCTTTCCGCGAATATGTAAACGGCCTTGGCATTAAGATTTTGGGCGATATGCCCATTTATGTTGCCATGGACAGTGCGGATACATGGGCAAATCCCGAACTGTTCCAGCTTTATGACGACGGTGACCCGATTGCGGTTGCGGGATGTCCGCCGGATTATTTCTCGGCTACGGGTCAGCTTTGGGGCAATCCTCTTTACGATTGGGACTACCTTGAGCAGACAGACTATGAGTGGTGGTTTGAGCGTATCAAAGCGGCTTCTAAGCTTTATGATATAACGAGAATCGACCACTTCAGAGCTTTTGCAAGCTACTATTCAATTCCTTATCCCGCCGAAAACGCCATCAACGGCGAATGGGTAGTGGGACCGAGATATAAATTCTTCCAGATGATGGAGGAATATTTGGGCAAGATAGATATTGTCGCCGAGGATTTGGGAACTCTTACTCCCGATGTTACCGAGCTTATGGAGCAGACGGGCTATCCGGGAATGAAGGTGCTTGAGTTTGCTTTTGACAGCGGCGAAGAAAACGATTATCTTCCCCACAAATACACGGAAAACTGCGTGGTTTACACGGGTACGCACGATAACGATACTCTTATGGGCTGGGTGGAAACAGCAAAGCCCGAGGATATTGCGTATGCAAGAAGCTACTGCAAAATGCCCGATGACGAGCCGTTTAACTGGGGTCTTATCAGAACCGCTTACGAAAGCAAGGCTGATATGGCTGTAATTCCGATGCAGGATATTCTCGGACTCGGCAAAGAGGCAAGAATGAATATTCCGTCAACTTTGGGCGGAAACTGGGTATGGAGACTTGAAAGCAACGCTCTTACCGAAGAGCTTGCGGATAAATTAAAAACAATGTCTGTAAATAGCGGACGATTGGAGGACTAAAATAATGGGTAATATCATGGAAAAGCTTGAGCTTACAGCACAGTCAATGTACTGCAAAAAAGTCGAAGAGCTTACTGCTGCCGAGCTTCATTATGCACTCGGCAAGGCTGTTATGGGCGAAATTGCAGAAAACTGGGAAAAAAGCAAGGCTAAACACAACAGCGAACGCAGAGCCTACTATTTCTCGGCTGAGTTCCTTATGGGCAGAATGATGTACAACAACCTCTACTGCCTCGGAATTCTTGAAGATGTTAAGAAGATGCTCAAGAAAAAGGGCATTGACATCAATGTTTTCGAGGATATTGACGACGCAGCTCTCGGTAACGGCGGTCTCGGAAGACTTGCTGCATGCTACCTTGACAGTGCGGCTACTCAGGAAGTACCGCTCGACGGCTACGGAATTCGCTATAAGTACGGCCTTTTCAAGCAGCTTATTGAAAACGGCAATCAGGTAGAGATAGCTGACGACTGGCAGAGATTTGAGGATCCGTGGTGCAACCGTGTTGAGGACGAGACTGTAACAGTTTCCTTTAAAGATCAGACTGTTAAGGCTGTTCCCTATGATATGGCAGTTATCGGCTGCAAAACAGACAACATTAACACACTCCGCCTTTGGCAGGCTGAGCCGGTAAATAACTTTGATTTTACCGCATTTAACAATACAGAATACGACAAGGCTGTTAAGGAAAAGAACGACGCAGAGAATATCTCAATGGTTCTTTATCCTAACGACAACAAGTTCGAGGGCAAGGTGCTCCGCTTAAAGCAGCAGTACTTCTTCTGCTCCGCTTCACTTCAGGATATTATGCGCCGCTACAAGGCAAAGCACGGCAATGATTTCAGCTTCTTTGCAAAGGAAAACGCAATTCAGCTTAACGATACTCACCCCGTATCCTGCGTTCCCGAGCTTGTAAGACTTCTTATGAACGAGGGTCAGGGCTTTGACGAAGCATTTGAAATCGCAAGAAAGACATGTGCTTACACTAACCACACGGTACTCGGCGAGGCACTTGAAAAGTGGCCCGCTGACCTTATGACACAGGTTATTCCCGAAATTTATCACATCATCTGCCTCATCGCAAACAAGTGCCAGGAAGAGCTTACAGCTAAGGGCGTAAGCGAAGAGATGAAGGCTAAAATGCGTATTGTAGACGGCAATGTTGTTCATATGGCAAGACTTGCAACATATGCAGGCACATATGTAAACGGTGTTGCTCAGCTTCATACGGAAATTCTTAAGGACGACGTTCTCAAGGAGTGGTATCAGGTATATCCCGAGAGATTCCAGAACAAGACAAACGGTATTACACAGCGCCGCTGGCTCGGTCTTTGCAACCCTGAGCTTTCTGCTCTTATCACAGAAAAAGTAGGCTCGGACGAGTGGCTTGTTGACCTTCCGCTTATCTCAAAGCTCAACGACTGCATCGACGCAAGAACAATTACAAAGTTTAACAATATCAAGAAGAAGAAAAAGGTACAGCTTGCCGAGTACATCAAGAAGATGGACGGCTTTGACATTAACCCCGATTCAATCTTTGATATTCAGGTTAAGCGTCTTCACGAGTACAAGAGACAGCTTCTCAACGCTTTCTCAATTATGGCTATCTACTTCCGCTTAAAAGAGGGCAAGCTTGAGAACTGGACTCCGACAACATTTATTTTCGGTGCAAAGGCAGCTCCCGGCTATGCGAGAGCAAAGGCAATTATCAAGTATATCAATGAGATTGCAAACCTTGTAAACAACGATCCCGATACAAAGGACAAGCTTCAGGTTTACTTTATCTCAAACTACAATGTATCTTACGCAGAAAAGATTGTTGTTGCCGCTGATATTTCAGAGCAGACATCAACAGCAGGTCTTGAGGCTTCGGGTACAGGTAATATGAAGTTTATGCTCAACGGTGCTGTTACACTCGGCACATATGACGGTGCTAACATCGAAATCGCAGAGTGCGCAGGCGAAGAAAACGAGTATATCTTCGGCGCAAGAGTTGAGGATATTGAAAGACTCAAGGCTGAGGGTTACAACCCCAAGGCTCTCTATGACGCTAACCCCGAGATGAAGAGAGTTGTTGACACTCTTGTTGACGGAACATTCAGCGACGGCGGTGCTCAGGGTGAGGGCAGCTTTAAGGAGCTTTATGATTCACTTCTCAAGGATTCATCATGGCAGAAGGCTGATAACTACTTCCTTATGTACGACTTCCCGCTCTATGTTGAGGCAAAAATCAAGGCTAACGCCGATTATGCAGACCGCAAGGCGTTCGGCAAGAAGTGCTTACTCAACGTTGCAAACGCAGGCAAGTTTACTTCCGACCGTGCTATCCTGGAATATGCTAAGGACATTTGGCACACATCTTACAAGGGCAAAAAGTAACTTCAGCGTTTGATAATATCTTAAATTTTACAGTCGGTACGCCGCATATGCGGCTGCCGGCTGTTTTTGTTGGCTGGGAAGTTTTAAAAAAATTAAAACTTATTTGAAATTTTGCCGTAAATATAACTGTTTCGTCACATAATGCATAAATAATATATTTTGTAAAAAAATATTTTAAAAATAAATAATAAAAAATCAGTAATAATTCTTATTTTTCTATTGACAAACAGTTAAGTATACAATATAATATTTTGTAATAAAAACACAACAAACAACAATCAACAAATACAAGGAGGTATTATGAATAAAAACGCTTTATATAACATCGCCTGCGGCTTGTTTGTGCTTACGGCAAGCGACGGCTCAAAGCAGAACGGCTGTATTATAAATACGGTTATGCAGGTTACATCAAATCCCGTGAAAATCTCAATTACGGTCAACAAGTCTAATTTTACAACCGAAATGATTTTAAAGACAAAACGCTTTAACATAAGCTGTATTGACGAATCTGCCGATTTTGCGCTGTTTAAAAATTTCGGCTTTTCAAGCGGCAGGGATACAGATAAATTTGCCTCCTTTAACGGGTATAAAACCGCCGAAAACGGTATAAACTATGTAACTGTTGGTACAAATGCGTATTTTTCGGCTAAAGTCACCGACACCGTAGATGTGGGAACACACCTGATTTTTGTTGCCGAGGTTGAAGATGCTGAGGTTTTGTCAGATACTCCGAGCGCCACATACTCGTATTATCACAAAAACATAAAGCCGAAGCCGCAGGAAAACAAGTCGGAAAAAACACGCTGGGTCTGCAAAATATGCGGATATATATACGAGGGCGAAGAATTGCCCGAGGATTTTATTTGCCCGATTTGCAAGCACCCCGCGTCGGATTTTGAAAAAATATAAATAAAAAGGAAAAGGAGAATTATTATGCAGTTAAAAGGTTCAAAAACAGAAAAAAATCTTGAGGCCGCTTTTGCTGGCGAATCAATGGCAAGAAACAAGTATACCTACTATGCGTCAAAGGCAAAAAAGGACGGATATGTTCAGATTGCCGCCCTGTTTGAGGAAACAGCCGCAAACGAAAAGGAGCACGCAAAAATTTGGTTTAAGCTGTTGCACGACGGTATCGCCGGCACCGAGCTCAACCTAAAGGACGCCGCCGCAGGCGAAAACTACGAGTGGACGGATATGTACCCCACATTTGCCAAAGAGGCAAGAGAAGAGGGCTTTGACCACATTGCTTCTCTCTTTGAAATGGTTGCAAAAATCGAAAAAGAGCACGAGGAACGCTACAAAAAGCTTCTTGCTAATGTTGAGGGCGGACTTGTTTTCTCAAAGGATGAGGATGTAATCTGGCAGTGCAGCAACTGCGGACACATTGTTATCGGCAAAAAAGCACCCGAGGTTTGCCCCGTTTGCTCTCATCCTCAGAGCTATTTCCAAATCAAGGCGGAAAACTATTAACGGAGTACCTCCG
>CALYBP010000049.1 GCA_944415425.1 uncultured Ruminococcus sp.
GGTTTGCTTTCCTGGGTGTAAACAGCGGTGTAGGTTTCCTTTTCCATAATAGAGCCTGCGTTTACAAACTTTTTGCATCTCATTTTATCCGCTGTTCGTAGTGCGTCGGCTGTCCACAGGGCGTTTTGAAGCTGTACCTTTTCATCACACCTCAGTTCTCCTGCCGAGCCTACCCACGCAAAATGGTAAAAAACATCAATGTCTCTGTCCGTAATTTTATCACACAGCGAGTCGATTTCGCAAAGCTCGCAGTATATAATCTCAATATTTGAAAGATTTTCAATATTGCTTATATTTTCATTCTTATCTTTTACTACGGCGAAAACCTTAACTCCGTTTTCGCACAGTTCTTTGCAGACATTTGAGCCGACAAAGCCGTTCGCTCCCGTAACAATCGCTTTTTTCATAACCTGACCTCTCATACCGAAATGTTTAAAAATTCATTAATCTGCTTTTCCATACATTTTCTGACATCGCCGTTTTCAAGCCATATCTTTGACCACTCCACTGTCTTTTCAACCGCGTCGCAGACATGCCAGCGTGGTTTCCAGCCGAATACAGACTTTAACTTTGAGCAGTCAAGCTTGAGGAAATTTGCCTCATGGACGGCATTTTCTTCGGCTCTGTCAATGCGGTGTACCGCACCGTTTGTGTATTTTACAAACAAATCGACAAGCTCCCCTGTCGTTACGCAGTCGCACTCGTCGGGGCCTACATTGTAGTAGCCCTCAAATGATTTATCCTCATACTGAGCCTTTGCTATCATAAGATATGCGTAAAGCGGCTCCAAAACATGCTGATACGGACGGGTCGAGTGCGGATTTCTCACAACAATGTTCTCGCCCTTTTCAAGAGCACGCACGCAGTCGGGGATTATTCTGTCGTTTGCAAAATCTCCTCCGCCGATTACATTTCCCGCTCTTGCGGTTGAAACAGCGACCGCTGAATCCGAGAAAAACGAATTTTTGTAGCTGTGCGTCACAAGTTCGCTGCAGCTTTTGCTGTTTGAGTAGGGGTCGAATCCGTCAAGCGGCTCGTTTTCACGGTAGCCCCACTGCCATTCCTTGTTTTCATACACCTTGTCGGTTGTAACGTTAAGAAAAGATTTAACGCAGCCTGAATTTCGCACACATTCAAGAATATTTACCGTTCCCATAACATTGGTTTCGTAGGTGTACAGGGGCATTTTGTAGCTGTCACGCACAATCGGCTGTGCGGCAAGGTGCAGCACAATTTCGGGCTGAGATTCGTCAAACGCCTTTTTAAGAGAGTCAAGATCACGAATGTCGCCTATAACCGATTTTATGTCCCTGTCAATTTTTGCTTCTTCAAAAAGACTCGGAGATGTGGGAGGCGTGAGTGCATATCCCGTAACATCCGCTCCGAAGTCAGAGAGCATTTTGCACAGCCAGCTTCCCTTAAAGCCGGTGTGACCCGTTATAAAAATCTTTTTTCCTTTGTAAAAGCTTTGCATCAGTCGTTCCATACCTTCCACGGAGCCTTGTTTTCGCTCCATAACTTTTCAAGTCTTTCCTTGTCACGCAGGGTGTCCATGCATTGCCAAAAGCCGTCGTGCTTGTAGCACATAAGCTGATTTTCCTGTGCCAAACGCTCCATAGGTTCACGCTCAAACATTATTGTGTCGTCTTTTATGTAGTCAAGAACCTTTGGAGAAAGCACCATAAATCCTGCGTTTATGTAGCCTGAGTCAACGGCACTTTTTTCGCGGAATGCCTTGACCTCGTCATTTTCCGACAGATCAAGCACTCCGAAACGGCTGTCGGGCTTTACTGCCGTCATAGTGGCAAGCCTGCCGTGATTTTTGTGAAAATTAAGCAGGGCGTCTATGTCAACATTTGCAACGCCGTCGCCGTAGGTCATAAAAAACGGCTCTTCGCCGATATAATTTTTAACTCTTTTAAGTCTGCCGCCTGTCATTGTGTTAAGTCCCGTATCAACAACCGTAACCTTCCATTGCTCGGCTCGCTTGTTATGAACAATAATTTTGTCATCCTGAGTAAAATCAAAGGTAATATCAGAGGTGTGCAGAAAATAGTCGGCAAACCATTCTTTAATGACATGCTGCTTGTAGCCTGCACAAATTACGAATTCATTTACGCCGTATGCTGAATAAAGTTTCATAATATGCCAGATAATAGGCATTTCACCGATTTCAATCATCGGCTTTGGCTTAAACTGAGATTCCTCGGAAATTCGAGTTCCGAATCCGCCTGCAAGGATTACTGCTTTCATAACATACCCCCGTAAATATTAATCAAAAAGTTCTGCCCGAAAAACTACTTGGCACCTTCGCCCTTGAAAACGGAAACAAAGGTTTTAAAGAAAATTTTAAAGTCAAACAGCAATGAGCGGTTTTTAACATAGTAAATTTCCATTGCTCGGCGTCTTTTGTAGCTTGTGTCGCTTCTGCCGTTTGCCGCCCAAAAACCTGTAAGACCGGGTTTTACGCTTAAAAGCAAATCTTTATAGTTGCCGTAAAATTTGATTTCTGCTTCTACTACAGGGCGTGGACCGATTATTGAGATATCGCCTTTCAGTATATTAAAAAGCTGTGGCAGTTCATCAAGACTTGTCTTTCTTAAAATATTTCCGACTTTGGTAATTCTCGGATCGTTTTCAAGCTTGAAGTTTTGCCTGAATTCTTCCTTTTGCTCCTCGGTAAGGGTGTCCAATAGCTGCTCGGCGTTTACAACCATGCTCCTGAATTTGTAAATGCCTATTTCCTTTCCGTTTTTGCCCACCCTTTTATGTACAAAAAACACAGGGCCTTTGCTTGTTGTCTTTATAATTATGCTTATTATTATAAAGAACGGTGAAAGAAGTATGATGCCTAATAAAGAGCAGACAATATCAATAATACGCTTTATAAAGTCATAGACAGGTTTACTTTGTATGCGTTTATTACCGGTGTTATCGCCGCTA
This sequence comes from uncultured Ruminococcus sp., assembly GCA_944415425.1. Taxonomy (GTDB): domain Bacteria; phylum Bacillota; class Clostridia; order Oscillospirales; family Acutalibacteraceae; genus Ruminococcoides. The sequence continues at coordinate 2,944 of CALYBP010000049.1, forward strand.
CCGCATAGCTTTGCAGTATCAACATTATTGTTTATCATAGCCGTGTCCATATACCTTCCCAAAATTGTTGAAAAATATTTAATATCCGTAATATCCGTATGAATATCCGTTGTAGCCTTTTTTGTATTTTTTAGTTTCAGAGGGCTTTACCTTGTTGATGATAACTCCAAGCGTTTTTCCGCCGGAACGCTCGAGAAATTCAAGTGTTTTGTTAAGCTGCGGATATGTTGTTGAGTTGTTTTTTACTACAACCACAACACCGTCTGAAGCTTTGATAATCGGAACAGCATCAATGACTACTCCAACAGGAGGAGTGTCAAAAATAATGTAGTCGTAGTCTTTTTCAACACTCTTTATAAATTCAGCCATAGCCTCGCTTGCAAGCAGTTCAGATGGGTTGGGCGGTACTGCACCGTAGCAAACGGCTTTCATGTTCGGAAGCTTAGTGCTTTTAATTATATCCTCTTCTGTACACTCGTCATTAAGAAAATTTGTCAGTCCGGGTGTAGGGGTGAGTTTTAGTGCCGAATGAACCTGAGGACGGCGAAGGTCGCATTCAATTACAAGCACCCTTGTATCCATCTGCTGTGCGAGAGCTGACGCAACATTCATCGCCGTTACGGTTTTGCCCTCGCCTTTAAACGAGCTTGTGAAGGCGATTTTTTTGCAGCCCTTTTTAATTATGGAATAAGCAATATTTGTTCTTGCCGTCTTATAGGATTCTCTTATCTGAAATCCCAAAGCTTCTGTATCTATAGAACGGTCTATTTTTGTTTTAGCCACGGTTAACCCTCCTTATTTTGAATGTGCCGATTTAATGTTTTTTGAAAAATATTCAAAGTCCGGTATTGATGCAAGGACAGGCACATTGCAGATTGTAGTCATTTCGTCGTCGTACTTGATTTTTACATCAAAATAATCTCTTACAAATGCAATAACAAGCGAAATTACAAGACCGAGGAGAAATGCGATTAAAACATTTTTGGGCACGCTCGGCGATGTGGGAGCTTGCGGAGTTGTAGCCTCGTCAACAATTTTAAGCTTTGAATTGCTGCTCAAAAGTTCGGAAATTGTAACGGGTGCGGTTTGTGCAACAGCGTCTGCGATGCTTTTTGCTTCGGCGGGGCTGTCTGCAACAACATCAGCCTTAAAAACCTCAGTGTCCTCAACGCCCGTAAATTTTATCATAGACTTAAGCTGTGAGGCTGTGTATTTGTTATTAAGCGTTTTAGATACATCGGAATAGAAATTGTTTGTATCAAGAAGCTCTATGTAAGTTGCAACAAGCTTGGAGGAAAGATTGTATCGGTTTAAGTCCTCATAACCGCTTCCGCTTTCCGTGTATTCGGCACTTACATATAACTTTACCGTTGCTGTATATGTCTTTTTTATAAAAAACGAAGTCACAAAAAAAGAACATACCGAAAAAAGGAGAGAAATGATAATCACAAAGATGATGTTTTTCTTTACTATCCTGAGTATGTCTTTAAACGAAATTTCCATATAAAAGCTCCCTTTATAAAAAATCAGAAATAAGAAAAAGCGTTTTGCATAAACCGCCAGAATACATTATATAACAAAATTCAAACTTTAGCAATTAAATGTGTACAAGTAAATAGTAGAAAAACAGAGATGATTTTTCTATTTTTTTGTGTAATTAATAGCATTATTGTGAAATATTGTCGTTTTTTAAGAGATAAAGGGAAATTATTAATTTAGTTTATCCTTAAAATTTGTTTTTGTTCCGTGTTATTTGGCAATATTAGCTGTTTTTTTAAATAACAAAAAATCAAAAAAACATTTGACAAATAAGAGTGACAGTGATATAATGCACTTGAAGTAAACGATTTGTGGTTGTCACAAATAAAAGGTGGTAGAATGATATGAAAAAGTTATCAGCAATTTTAATTTCCGTTGTTTTGGCTGCGGCTTCCGCAGTGTCAGCTTTTGCAGCAGGCATCAACAGCAGCGAACAGGCTGTTCTTGATGAACTCAGCAAGGGCGTTTCGATGAGCGACGGAGTAATGTATATTCCCGACGAGTACATCAATCAGGCTGAAAGCTATTTTAACACGATTGATATGACTGAAGAGGAATCCGAAGAAATTATCGCTGTTATTAAGCAGGGCGAGAGCTTCCTTGAGAGTTCAGGTGCTTCAAACATCCGTGACCTCACATTTGAGCAGAAAGAGGTTCTTTTGGGTTACGGCGAAAAGGCAGTTGCAGTTCTCGGTATGACAATGTCTTACGATTTTTCGGCAAAAACTCTTACTGTTTACGGTGCTGACGGTGAGGTTGCTTTCAGTGCATCTCCTTCGCTTTCAAAGGACGGTACTGTTGTTGAGAATCCGATTAAGACAACAGGTGCATCTGCTGACTTTATGGGATTTGCAGTACTAGGTGCAGCTTTGGTTGTTCTTACTGCAGGCGGAGCAATTTTTGTTCTTAAGACCAAGAAAGAAAGAGCTTGATTTTAGATGTCTGAAAACAAAAACAGACGCAGGCATAGAAAAGCTGATGGGAAGAGTTTTATAATTCTTCCCATTATATTTTTTGTAGGAACTTATCTCGTGCTGTATTTTGCACTTGCTCCAAGTTTCAGCGCACTTTTTTCGGCGGCGGGAATGTTATTTTCTGACAGTGAGAAGGACTATTCTACCGACTACAAAAATATATTTGTGCCTGTTTCGGATGATTCTGCGTTGTCATCTGATGTAAAGGACGGCAAGCAGTATATTGATATTGATAAAATTGAATATCCACGCTACGGAAATCAATTCGGAGAACTTATAATTGAAGACTGCGGAATTGAAAATAAACTGTTTTTTGGTGACGGAGATGTTGCACTGAGAAACGGTGTGGGATTATACAGCGGAAGCTTTATTCCGGGGTACGGAAAAACTATTCTTGTGGCAGGCCACAACAACACATATTTTAACGGACTGAAATATGCGCAGGAGGGACAAACCGCCGTCATACGCACAAGCTACGGTAATTATGAGTATAAAATTACGGGTACTGCCGTTAAAAAGTCAAATGACAAAACTGCGTATGACTTAAAAGCCGACAATGAAAATCTTGTAATGTATACCTGTTATCCGTTTGATGAATTAGGTCTTACAAGTTACAGATTTTTTGTTTATGCAAAATATGTTTCGGGTCCGGTAATCCAAAAAGATTCTGCGGAGGGTGAGTGATTATGGCAAAGAAACCCCTCGTTTCGAGAATCAGAAACGCAGTCTTTCTGATTCTGTCTTTTATACTTTCGCTTGTGTTGTTTTTGCTTACATTTGCAGTGGTCCTAACTGCAACGGTATTTAACAGCGAATTTATTTTCAGCAGTATGAATTTGTCAAATTACTTTGTTGATAAAAAGGACGAAATTACGGTAAGCCTTACCGATCTGGGTTACGCAAGCGGGCTTGATGAGAAGTTTTTTGAAGACTTTGTCGATGAGGTAATGATAAGCAACGACACAAAAAATTATCTTGACAATTACTTTGCCGGAAAGGGTACGGTGATTGATGCTACTTCATTTAAGCAAAGTTTTAACGAGGCGCTTGACGAGTATATCAAAGAACACAATATAAGCAATGTCGACGCAGAAAGCAGAGAAATGCTTATTAATAAGGCGGCGCAAATTTACCGTATGTCGCTTGGAATCCCGATGTTTTCGAGGTTTTCGTCATATATTTTAAATGCAAAATCATTTATGCCGTTTGTCTTGTGCGGTTTTGTGCTGATTTGTACCGTAATTTGCTTTGTGCTGTTTAAAGCGAACAAGTGGAAACACAGAGCGGTTAAGTATATATCGTGTGCGGCTTTGGGCGCCGCTGTTTCTACCGCGGTATTACCTGTTTATCTCTTGATTTCAGGTAAGCTTACTCATATCAACCTTGCGTCCCGCGCGTTGTATAATTTCTTTATTAAGGCATCGAGCGACGCCTGTGTCGCTATACTGTTTTGCTCCTTGTTTCTTTTGCTTGTCGGGATCGGACTGTATTTTTTGTTTAGGCGGATGTACCAAAAGGTCAGCAGTTAAGAAAAGTTTTATGTAATAACTGAATCCGAAGATATGAGGATATAATACTATCTTCGGATAGTTTATTTCAAAACAAAAACAGACAGAAAAGTGTTGAAAATGTCAATTTATAGGTAAATAAAACTTTAAAAGAGAAATATTATTGCAATTTTTATGTTGTTATGATATATTGAGCGTTGGAAGTTTTGGAGTAAAGTGCTCGGTGCACAAATTTATTTTAGGTGATTTTATGGATTACAAGTTAATAGCACTTGATATTGACGGGACGCTTACAAATTCCAAAAAGGAAATTACGCCCCGCACACGGTATGCAATTCTCGAGGCACAAAATCAGGGCAAAAAAATAGTATTGGCGTCGGGTCGCCATCCGATCGGCGTTTATCCGATTGCTAAAAATTTGATGCTTGACAAATACGGCGGATACATTATGTCATTTAACGGCGGAAGAATAATCGACTGCCGTACGGATAATACCATTGTAAGCAAGATTTTCCCTCTTGAGTACCTGCCCGATATTGTAAGTGTGCTCAAGGATTCTAATATTACTATAAACACTTATGATAACAACAGAATAATAGCCGATAACAAGGTAAACGATTATACTTATGTTGAACAGGATGTTATTAAGGCGGAAATGGTTGTGGTCGACGATTTCGTATCGGCCGTTAAGTTTGACATCAATAAAATTTTGCTTGCAGGCGAGCCGCATGAGCTTGATAAATATCAAAAAATACTGTCGGACCGTTATGACGGTTTGCTTGATGTTTATAAGAGCGCCCCGTATTTTCTTGAAATAATGCCGTTTGGTGTTACAAAGGGCTCAATGATGCCGCTTTTGCTTAAAAAGCTTAATATTACCCGCGATGAATTTGCGGCGTTCGGTGACAACTATAACGACATAACAATGATTGGTTACGCCGGACTTGGTGTTGCGATGGGAAATGCTGAGCCTGATGTAAAGAAAATTGCCGATTATATCTGTGAGAGTAATGATGAGGACGGAATCGCAAAAACTTTTGAGAGATTTATTTTAAAATAATCATTAAAAATTAAACACAATAAAATCAAAATTAATATCGCTTTTTTCGGATAATTGGAATTTATTTTCAGATTATTGCGGAAAAAGCGATTTTTTGGTTATTATATCTAAATACAGGCATTAAATTTTGGCATATGATAAAAGCAAATAATTCTATATAAGAAATAAGTTAAAAATAGTCTATCTTATAATATAGAGGTATTATTATATGTAATTTAGGAGGAGAATCAATGGCAAAGCTCAAAAAACTTATTGCTTTGGTTTTAGCGGTTTGCGTTGTATGCACTGTCGCAGTTGTGTCTGTAAATGCAGCCACAGTGGATCCCGACAGTAACACTTCCGCTTCAAGCAGCATTAAGGTGCATTACTATTGCGAGGATGGCACACCGACAATTTATTATTGGAACAGCCTCCCGCAGAATATTTCCACAGATTACCCCGGAAAAACGATGGTAAATGAGGGAAATAACTATTACGGCTACACATTCGACAATGTAACAAAAATAAATATGCTTTTTGTTACAAACGGCGAGCAGTCAAAGGAACTTACGAGAAATACGGGTGAGTGGTGGTACAGAAACGGCAGATGGTACAGCCAAGACCCCGGTGAGGCTGACGACTGGACGAGAACAGACCTCCGTGAGGATTCCATTTACTTTGTAATCACAACCCGTTTTTATGACGGCGATACGGGAAACAATGTTCATTGCTGGGATGACTCAACGGCAAACAATCCCGATTCCGACCCCGCTTGGAGAGGCGACTTTAAAGGCCTTATCCAAAAGCTTGACTACATAAAGGCTCTGGGATTTTCTGCAATTTGGATTACTCCGGTAGTTTCAAACGCGTCGGGCTATGATTATCACGGCTACCACGCATTTGATTTTACAACAGTAGACCCCCGTTACGAAAGTGACGATACAACATATCAGGATCTTATCTATGCTGCACATGACAAGGGTATGAAGATTATCCAGGATGTTGTTATTAACCACGCAGGCAACTTCGGTGAAGCATTCCTTGCCCCGATGTTTACAAAGGAATATTCAACAATTCAGGATCTCGGTTCAATAGATTGTATGAAGATAATTCCCGATTCCGACTTGGCAAAGACATTCCCGAATTATGATACTCTTGAGCCGGGCTACCAGTATCAGGCTCGTCTTAACATTATGAAAGACACAAAGGAGCTGTCACAGTCAACTCACGATTCGGAAAACTATTTCCATCACTACAAGGATCTCAGCTGGGAAAGTCCTACGGTTCAGACAGGTCAGATAGCAGGCGACTGCGTTGACATCAATACCGAGAACCCCGTTGTAGCGGAGTATTTAAACAATGCCTATAACAGCTATATTGATATGGGCGTTGACGGTTTCAGACTTGATACCGAAAAGCACGTTTCAAGACTGACGCTCAATCAGTTCTTCTTCCCGTCGTGGAATGAAGCCGGCGGAAGCAATTTCTTTGTATTCGGTGAGGTTTGCACCCGTGTAAGCGAATTCTGGAACAAGGGCAACGCTTCGATTTCGGCTCCGTTCTATACATGGGCAGAAAACGACAACGACTATGTTCTGGGTGATGATCCTATCGGAAATGTTGATATTACGGTAGATCACTATAATTCACACAATAACACAAACAACCAGCCGACATCTGACAATGTTTACCTCAAGGGCATTACATATCACACCCCCGATTACAGCGAAGCTAACGGAACAGGTGTTATTGACTTCCCGATGCACTGGAATTTCAGCAGCGCAGGAAACGCATTCCGCCGTGCTTTGGAGGAGGATCCGTACTACAACGATTCTACATGGAACGTAACCTATGTTGATTCTCACGACTACGGCCCCGATATGGACTGCCGTTACACAGGCTCTACACAGGCTTGGGCAGAAAACCTTGATTTGATGTTTACTTTCAGAGGTATTCCGTGTCTTTACTACGGAAGTGAAATTCAGTTCCAGGCAGGCGTTCCGATGGATGTAGGTCCCAACGCTCCGCTTTCAACAACCGGACGCGCTTACTTCGGTGACCACATCGAGGGAAATGTAACTGCAACAGATTTCGGTGAATATACCGCTGACGGTGCCGCTGCGGAAACTCTCAGCTCTCCGCTGGCTGTACATCTTCAGCAGCTCAATCAGATAAGACGTGCTGTTCCTGCACTTCAAAAGGGTCAGTACACAACAGACAGCAACTATGTTTCAAACGGCAATATGGCATTTATCCGCCGTTATACAAGCTCAGAAGAGGGTGTGGACAGTCTTGCCTGCGTAGCTATTTCAGGCGGAGCAACATTCAAGAATATTCCTAACGGCAAATACATCGACGCTGTTACAGGCGATGTTCAGAATGTTACAAACGGTACCCTTACGGTTCCGTCCATCGCAACTGCCAATATGAGAGTATATGTATGCTGTGCTCCCGGATTTACCGGAATTAACGGTCAAATCGGCACAAACGGTTCATATCTTAAATAATGCAGACAAAAATGCAGACAAACGGCACGCCGATTTAAAAGGCGTGCCGTATTTGTTTCTGTGCTTTGTCTGATTTTGACGGAATTTTTTCAGCATTTAAAACATCGGATGAATTAAACGGTTAAAACAAAGGAAAAAGATTAAAGCTAAAGCCGAGCGCACCAAGACGCCCGGCTTTAGTTTTTGCTTAACATTATACGTTATAAAATCCGTAAAATTATTTTGTCAGAACTTTAACGATTTCACTTACATACATTTTGTGATAGTCGCCGCTGTACCACTTTTGTACCTGCTCGCCGTCGATTATATTTTCTTCGGTTAAGAACTGTGCGTACATTTTTTTGCAGACAAGCACAAGCTTTGCTTCTTCAAAATAAGGTATTCCGTCTTCGGTAAATACGGGAGTAAGCCCTGTTTCTTTCACCTTGTCGTAATCTCTTCCGCTCTTTGAACCGCAGAATTTCAGGGCATCACGCATACTTTCGTCAAAAAAGCACATTGTAAAACAGTCGTTTTTCTCCATAAATTCAAATGTATATCTCTGGGGACGTATAAATGTAAAAGTAACGGGTTTGCCCCACATAATTCCTACGCCGCCCCAGCTTACGGTCATCGTGTTAAATTTTTCTTTTGTTCCGCTTGTTACAAGCGCCCAATCGTCGCCGATAAGCTCAAACGGATTATTTTTTATGTCCTTTGGTGTAAGCTCCCTGAATACTGACATATAATCATCCTTTCTTTTAATAATATGCATAGGTTTCAAAATTAATTATAACAGAAAAAAATTCGTTTTCAATATATCGCTTGAACTTTTATGTCGCCGCCG
>CALYBP010000050.1 GCA_944415425.1 uncultured Ruminococcus sp.
CATAACCCATAGATGATACTGAATGTCGGGCAATGGTGATTTATTAAATATCATCCTGTCTGCCCGAATTGGGAGCGAGGCACTCGTAAAGAGGCATAACCCATAGATGATACTGAATGTCGGGCAATGGTGATTTATTAAATATCATCCTGTCTGCCCGAATTGGGAGCGAGGCACTCGTAAAGAGGCATAACCCATAGATGATACTGAATGTCGGGCAATGGTGATTTATTAAATATCATCCTGTCTGCCCGAATTGGGAGCGGGACTCCCGCCGGAGGCGTTTGAATGAAAAGAATTTTAAGACGAAGCACCTTAATATTTATATTTACCCTCGGTTTTATTGCGGGGATGGGATACCTTACTTTTCAGTTGATAATGAACGCTGACGATTGGGTTGACCAGCCCTACAATGCTCACATAGCCGGCAGCGGCGGCCTTGCACAGGCGGGGGCGATTTATGACCGAAACGGCGAAGTGCTTGCACAGACCGTTGACGGCGTGCGTGTGTACAACGAAAACGACAGCATAAGAAAATCGCTTCTTCATGTTGTCGGCGATAACAGCCTTAACATTTCTACGGCGGCGCAGAGTATGTACCGTTCACAGCTTGCGGGCTACAATTTGTTTTGGGGGCTTAATATGCCCGAATCTCTGCGTTCGACAAACGACTTGACGCTCACGGTTGACGCAAAAACCTGCGCGGCGGCATATGATGTGCTGTCAAGCTACGACAAAAAGGGCGCCTGCGTTGTATATAATTATAAAACGGGCGAGGTCATATGTTCCGTTAGCACAAAAGGTTATGACCCTAACAGCCCGCCTGAAATCACCGAGGAAAACGAAAGCGAGTACGAGGGCGTTTATCTTGATAATGTGCTTTCATCATCATATACGCCCGGCTCTATTTTTAAAATCGTAACGGCTGCGGCGGCAATTGAGAATATCCCCGATATATACGAAAGAACCTGGTCGTGCGACGGAAGCGAGGATATAGGCGGAAGCGATGTAACCTGCGTTGAGGCACACGGAACGATTAATTTTGAGCAGGCGATGGCTTATTCGTGCAACATCGTCTTTGCGGAGCTTGCGGTTGAGCTCGGCGCTGACAAAATGACGGAAACCGCCGAAAAAATCGGGATAAATATGTCGTTTGAGGTTGACGGAGTAAAGACTGCAAAGGGCGTTTACGATGTGTCGTACGCGAACACAAACCAGCTTGCGTGGTCGGGAGTAGGTCAGTATAACGACAAGGTAAATCCCATGCAGATGGCAATAATCTGCGGAGCTATCGCAAACGGCGGAAAGGCGACAGAACCTACGCTTGTAAAAAACGCGACAGATTCCATTTTGTCGTTGGTGGGAATAAATAAAAGCGGCAACGGAAGAGAAATGTTCAGCGAAAGCACCGCAAGTAAGCTTGACGGCTTAATGAGGTATACAATAACCGACTATTACGGCGATGATTTGTTCGGCGGACTGACCGTATGTGCAAAAACAGGTACGGGAGAAGTCGGCGAGGACAAAGAGCCTAACGGCTGGATGGTAGGCTATTCAAAGGACGAGGACTGCCCGCTTGCCTTTGCCTGCGTTGTTGAGGATTCGGGCTTTGGATTTACCTATGCGGGACCTGTTGTTGAGGCGGCTATGATTCAGGCGGCAAAAAGTCTGGGTGCGTCTGCCGTTACAGGGTAAAATTTGAAATTTGTGCGGAGTAATCCGTATTCCATACAGAAAGGAATAAATGTAATGAATTTTTTGAAAGCGATGTTTGGTAATTACAGCAAGCGAGAAGTAAAGAGGGTGCAGCCTATTTGCGACAAGGTGCTTGCACTTGAGGATAAGTACGCTGCGATGAGCGAAAGCGAGCTGAAAAATCAAACTGCAATATTAAAAGAACGCCTTGCAAACGGCGAAACAACCGATGACATTTTGCCTGACGCATTCGCTGTGTGCCGAGAAGCGAGTATGAGAGTGCTCGGAATGAAGCATTACCCCGTTCAGGTTATCGGCGGAATTGTACTGCATCAGGGTCGAATCGCCGAGATGAAAACAGGTGAGGGTAAAACTCTTGTTGCAACTTTGCCCGCTTACCTCAACGGACTTACAGGCGAGGGCGTACACATTGTAACGGTCAACGATTACCTTGCACGCCGTGACTCGGAGTGGATGGGAAAACTGTACAGATATTTGGGACTTACGGTCGGTCTTATCACTCATGAAAAAGAAAACGATGAAAGAAAAGCGGCTTATAATGCCGATATTACATACGGAACAAACAACGAGCTTGGATTTGACTACCTGCGTGACAATATGGTCGTTTATAAAGAACAGAAAGTTCAGCGCGGGCACGCTTTTGCGATAGTCGATGAGGTTGACTCAATTCTTATCGATGAGGCGAGAACTCCGCTTATTATTTCGGGTAAGGGCGACAAGTCAACCGACCTCTATGAAAAGGCGGACGCTTTTGCAAAAACGCTGAAAATACAGCGTTTTGCGGAGCTTGACTCCAAAGAGGATATGGAGCAGTATTACGAGGAACACGGTATTGACTGCGTTGTTGACGAAAAGCAGAAAACAGCTACGCTTACACAGAGCGGTGTTAAAAAGGCGGAGGAGTTTTTCAACATTGAAAACCTTACCGACCCCGAAAACCTTACAATCCAGCACCATGTCAATCAGGCAATCAAGGCAAACGGCGTAATGAAGCTTGATGTTGACTATGTTGTAAAGGACGGTGAGGTAATCATCGTTGACGAGTTTACGGGTCGTCTTATGTACGGCAGACGCTTCAACGAGGGACTTCATCAGGCTATTGAGGCAAAAGAGGGTGTAAAGGTTCAGAGCGAAAGCAAAACGCTTGCTACAATCACCTTCCAAAACTATTTCAGACTTTACAAAAAGCTTTCGGGTATGACGGGTACGGCTCAGACGGAATCAGAGGAATTCCAGGAAATTTACAAGCTGGATGTTGTAGAAATCCCGACAAACAAACCTGTTTTGCGTAAGGATTTGCCCGATTCGATTTACAAGACGGAAAGAGGCAAATTTAACGCGGTTATTGATAAAATTTGCGAGGCTCACGAAAAGGGTCAGCCCGTGCTTGTGGGTACAATATCAATCGAAAAGTCGGAGCTGCTTTCAAAAATGCTTAAAAAGCGCGGCATAAAGCACAATGTGCTCAACGCAAAGCAGCACGAAAAGGAAGCTGAAATCGTAGCTCAGGCAGGTAAGCTCGGCGCTGTTACAATAGCAACCAATATGGCGGGCCGCGGAACCGATATTATTCTGGGCGGTAATGCAGAGTATATGGCAAAGGCCTCGATGCGTAAGCAGGGCTTCCCCGAGGAGCTTATCGAGGAGGCAACGGGTTATGCCGAAACCGACGATGAGGAAATCATCAATGCGAGAAAAACTTTCAGAGAACTAAATGATAAATTTAAAGAGGAAATAAAGGACGAGGCACAAAAGGTAAGAGATGCCGGCGGACTTATGATTATCGGTACGGAGCGCCACGAATCACGCCGAATTGATAACCAGTTAAGAGGCCGTTCGGGCCGTCAGGGTGACCCGGGCGTGAGCCGCTTCTTCCTGTCAACCGAGGACGATTTGATGAGACTTTTCGGCGGCGACAGAATGAAGATGATGATGGAAAGACTCAATGTTGACGAGGATATGCCGATTGAAAACAAGATGCTTTCAAATATCATCGAAAGCTCGCAGGAGAAGGTAGAGCTTCGCAACTTCGGAATCCGTAAGGATGTTTTGCAGTACGACGATGTTCTTAACCGTCAGCGTGAAATTATCTACGGTCAGCGTGACCAGGTGTTAAACGGCGAGGACTTGCACGAAACTGTACTTAAAATGGTAAACGACACGATTGAAACCTCGGTTAAGCATTATCTGCCCGACGGTCCCAAGGAGAACTGGAACCTCCAGAGCCTTAAGGACTATTACAAGGGCTGGATAATCTTTGACGAAAGCAAGTACGATTTCAGCCTTGACGACCTTGAGGATATGGAAGCTGACGAAATAAAGCAGATGATCGTTGACGACGCACTCGAATTGTTTAAGGAAAATGAGGAACTTTTGCCTGCCGAAACAATCCGTGAGATGGAGCGTGTTTACCTGCTCAAGAGCGTTGATACGCACTGGATGGAACACATCGACAATATGGATCAGCTCAAGGCCGGTATTAGACTTCGTTCATACGGTCAGCACGATCCTGTTGTTGAGTACCGTATCGAAGGCTTTGATATGTTTGACGAGATGATTGAAAACATCCGTGAAGATACCGTTAAACTTATGCTTGTTATGCCGAAGCGTGTTTATGAGATTCAGAAGCGCCAGGAGGCTATTGAGGCGGCGAGAAAGGCTGCTGAAAAGCAGGCTGCCGCCGCTCACCGTGTTATGCTGAATAACGGAGAGGAAAAGAAACAGCCAAACGCTGTTGAGCAGGCTCTCAGGCGTGAGCAGGTTGCACAGCCCACAAGAACCTCCTCTGACGGAACGGATACGGCAAACAAGACCGTTAGAAAGGGCAAAAAGGTCGGCAGAAACGACCCGTGTCCGTGCGGAAGCGGCAAAAAGTATAAAAAATGCTGCGGCAGAGATGAATAATTTTATAGTTAAAATTACGCTCTCCCCTGTCCTTTGAGGACAGGGGAGTTTTTATGTATAAAGAGGCTTTAAAGGCGGTGATTTTTTCTTTATTTTCTGTGTTTTATAAAAATCAGCCTCAAAAGTAAAATTGCATAAATTAATATGTTATTGCTTGTACACTATGACAGTTTTCGTTTTTTGATGTAATTATTATAGCTTTTATATGTGAATTATGCTAAAATTTAAAGCGTATGGAAAATTATGTTTCCGTATAAGAAGTTTTGAAAGGAGATCAAACACATGAGAAGAAAAGGATTGTTAAGCTGCATAAGCGTAATTTTGTCGCTGTGCATTATACTGTCCTGCGTTTCTTTCTCAGCCTTTACAGTCGGTGCAGCGAGTGTGGAGGGTACAAGCAGTGTTTCGGCAGGTTCTGAAAACGATAGCTTTACATGGGATAACGCGACGGTATATTTCCTTCTCACAGACCGTTTTAAAAACGGCAACACATCAAACGACCATTCCTACAACAGAGGATTGGACCAAAACGGCAATGTCGCAACGGACATTGACACAAGAGCTACCTTCCACGGAGGTGACTTCGCCGGTATTACACAGGCAATTAACGACGGTTACTTTACGGACCTCGGAGTAAACGCACTGTGGATTTCTGCTCCGTACGAGCAGATTCACGGATATGTAGTGGGTGACAACAGCTCGCCGAGCTTTGCCCATTATTCATATCACGGCTACTATGTTCTTGACTACACACAGACAGACGCAAACTTCGGTACAGCCGAGGAGTTTGAAACGCTTGTTGACACGGCTCACGAGCACGGACTCAGAGTTATACTTGATATCGTTATGAACCATGCGGGTTATAACTCAATTTACGATATGAACGAGTACGGCTACGGTACGCTCAAGCAGGGCTGGGAAAGCAGTTATTTCAGCCATCAAAATGTTTCAAACAGCCTTTATCACAGCTTTATTGATTATGACAGTAGTGCATCCGACTGGGCAAACTGGTGGGGAGCTGACTGGATTCGCTGCGGTATTGCAGGTTATACACAAGGCGGCGGAAGCGACCTTACGATGTCGCTCCAGGGACTTCCCGACTTTAAAACCGAGTCAAATGCAACAGTGGGCATTCCCAATATCCTTAAAACAAAATGGACAAAGGAAGGCAGACTTTCTCAGGAAACAAGCGAGCTTACTGAGTATCTGAACAAAAACGGAAAGGCTCAGACAGTTACAAACACAATTTCATACTGGCTTTCCACCTGGGTAAGAGAGTACGGCGTTGACGGCTTCCGCTGCGACACCGCAAAGCATGTTGACCTTTCATCATGGAAAACTTTGAAGGATACCTGCGCCCTCGCCCTTGAGCAGTGGCGTGAGAAAAACCCGTCAAAGCCCGGTGCCGATTGGGACGAAGATTTCTGGATGACAGGCGAAGCATGGGATCACAACATCGGATACGGTTATGACAGCTACTTTACACAGGGCGGCTTTGATTCGATGATTAACTTTGAAACACAGGGCGGCGGACTGTTTACAAGCTCTACCATAAAGGGCGTTTATAACGGCTACGCTTCTGCAATTAACTCAAACGACAAGTTTAATCAGCTTTCCTACATTTCATCGCACGACTCTACCCTTGCAAGAGGCAACCTTATTTCTACCGGCTCTGCATTCCTGCTCCTTCCGGGCGGTATTCAGATTTTCTACGGTGATGAAACTAACCGTCCGCTTGTGTCGGGCGTCGGATTTGACGGCAACGGCGGCGCAGGTCACTCGCTTAGAAGCGACATGAACTGGGATACAGCCGATACGGCGGTGCTTGCTCACTGGCAAAAGGTCGGCACATTCAGAAACAATCACATTTCCGTAGGTGCAGGCGATAATATCGACCTTGAAACCACTGCGGGCTACGCTTTCGGCAGAACTTATGACAAAAACGGCGTCAGCGATAAGATCGCAGGCTGTATTTACGCAGGCTCAAACAAGTCGGTTACGATTGATGTATCCGATCTTTGGGCAGACGGTCAGTCCCTTGTAAATGCGTATGACCAGTCATCTGCAACGGTTACAAACGGAAAGGTAACATTCAACAGCGGTGCAAACGGTACAATCCTCATCGAGGAGCCTGACGGCAGACCTATTATGTCCGTTAAGGGTGAAGCTGAGTTTTCGGGTACACAGACGGTTACCGTTTCGCTTGACGAGTGCACAAGTGCAAAATGTTCGGTGGACGGGGGTAATAAGTTTATCGTTACAGACGGCGACAGCTTTACTATAGGCGATACAGCTTATGACGGCGATACAATCACTGTTACACTTGAGGCAGAAAACGAAAAGGGAAGCTCAAAATCCGAGTACACCTTTAAAAAGGTTGCTAAGGGACAGGAGACAACCGACCCCACAGAGCCTACACAGCCGATTGAAAAAGCAAAAATTACAGTAAAGACATGGGACGGTTCTGCTCCCTATGCTTATGTGTGGACAGGTTCAAGTACTGCACTTAACGGAGCTTGGCCGGGTCAAAAGCTTACCCAAAAAGATTCCGACGGAAACTATGTGCTTGAGCTTGACACAACGGAAACCTATAATGTTGTACTAAACAACGGCAGCGGCGTACAGAGTGCCGACCTTAAAAATTTAAACGGTGCGTCGGTGCTTGAAGTTACCGATTCATCTTATAGTTCAAAGATTGTATCAACAGGTTCATCTAGCGGCGGCGGAGAAGTGACGGAAGATTCGGTTACAATCCATGTCAAGTCGTTTGACGGCTCGGCTCCGTATATTTATATTTGGGACGACAACGAAAATGAGTATGCCGGAGCATGGCCGGGCAAACAGCTTTCTCAAAAAGATGAGGACGGAAACTATGTTGTTACTGTTCCGAATACATCCTCCGTTAATGCTATCATAAACAAAGGAAGCAACTCCGGCCAGACAGGCGATATATCCGCAATAACAGGAGAGGTTCTCATTACCGTAACAAATGCGGAATGTACAGCGTATAAGCTTGAAAAAATAGAAAAACCGCTCAGCGGTATGGATCTGCTCAGACAGGAGGCAAGAGAAGTCAAGATTATGACTGCCTCCGACTATACCCCCGAAACATGGAGTACAGTAAGCGAGCTGATGCCTGCGGCAGATGCTTTGATAGCACAGGGTGACGCTGCTGACGAAACGGCTGTTACCGAAATGGCTGCAAATCTTCAAAACGCAAAGAGCAAGTTAAAGCTTGCTTTGCCTAAGCTTATCTACGCGGTTTCAGGCGACGGCACGGTCAAAGGTGTAGCCGTACCCGATGCAGATGTAACAGTCAGCATTGGCGGAAAGGATTACAAAGTTAAATCCGATGATGTTACCGGAGAATTTGTTGTTACAGACGCAGTTGTTTCATCTTCGTCGATTATAGGAGTAACTGTTTCAAGAGAAGGCATATCTTCTGCAAACTACTCATATAACATGGTAAACGGCAATGTAGACGGAGAGGTGCCCACATATCCTACGAAGCCGACTGCTGCTCCTACAACAGCTCCTGTGACTGAGCCCGCAACAGAGCCTACAACAACTCCTGTGACAGAGCCTGCAACAGAGCCTACAACAGTTCCCGAAACACAGCCTACAACTACACCCGTTGAAGATAAACTTACTGTTAATGCATCATCAAATGTTTTCCCCACAGCTTCAAAAACATTTGATGAGGGTGAAGATACTGTTACGGTTACATATAAGCTAACTTCCAATATGAAGGCCGTAAATGCACAGTGGACTTTGACCTACGACGACACATTGCTTGAGTATAATGTTTCCGACAATGTAAGCGGCGGTGTACAGACAATTTGCCCGAGTGCAGGCAGCAATCTTGTATTTAATCACAATGATAATTACATCAAAGGTAACTTCTCAACCCTGAATTTTGTTTCGTTTGACGACGACGCTGAATTTGTTTCTGTAACATTTAAGGTTAAAGGAACGGGAGAAGCAGAGGTTTATCTTGGCCTTGAGTATCTCACCCTCGGTTATTATGATGCAAGCGATGATTTAAATGTCGCTTCAATTGTTGAATACGGCGAGGTAAAAGATGTATCACACATCAAAGGCTTTGAGAACGCTAAAATTACAACATCTACCGTAATCGAAAGCGATATTTTGATGGGTGATGTAAACGGCGACGGAGAAATTATGATTGATGATGTTACATTGATATTAAAATATGTGGTAGACATGGTGCAGCTTAATGACAGACAGATAAAAGCGGCAGATGTAAATTATGACGGCATAGTTAATGTCAAGGACGCAACGCTTATTCAAAAATATATTGTACAGAGCTAAACGGCTTTTAGTGTAAATTTATGATTAAACGCCTCTGATTTTATCGGAGGCGTTTTTGTTTTGTCGTTAAGTGTTGCAAAAAGCAAAAACGCTTATGCAGTTTCTGCATAGGTGTTTAAAAAATATTTAATATACGAATAATAGTATCTGGGTAGTGAATAGATACGCCTGATATCTTGTTATTTAGCATAATGAGATGTATTGAAGAATTTTTATTTTTTGGTAAAATATATCTTGGAAATAAATTACAAAGGATGTTTTATATGCAGCTATACAAGAACTTTTGCAAAGAAACACTTGACAATAACGGTAATCTGATTGATTTTGAACTTAGCTTTCCCGAAAGCTATAATTTCGGATATGATGTAGTAGACAAAATGGCTGAGCTTGCGCCCGATGATACGGCGCTTGTATGGACTAATCCCGAAAAAGAGGAGCGTACCTTTACATTTGCCGATATAAGCAAACTCAGTAACAAGGCGGCAAATGTTTTTAAAAAACACGGAATAAAAAAGGGCGACAAGGTGCTTGTTATTCTCAAGAGAAATTACGAGTATTGGTATGTTGCGCCCGCGCTTCATAAACTCGGCGCAATTTTAATTCCCGCAACCCACCTGCTTACGCAAAGCGATATTGCGTACAGAGTAGATACTGCCCAAATTACCGCCGCAGTATGCACTCCCGACGATACAACTGCCGAGGACTTAATGGCGGTGGCTTCACAGCCGAATACGCTGGAAAAGGTTTTTGTTTGCAGAAAAAAGATGTTCGGCACAGTAGATTTTACCAAGGAAGTGGAAAATGCCGAAGATACCCTTGAAAGAGTGGAAACCAAGGCGTCTGAGCCGATGCTCATCTACTTTACATCGGGTACAACGGGCTATCCAAAGGCGGTTGAGCACAACCACACCTATACGCTCGGTCATATTATAACGGCAAAATACTGGCAGTGCGTAAAAGAAAACGGACTTCACCTTACTGTTGCCGAAACAGGCTGGGGTAAAGCATCGTGGGGCAAGATATACGGTCAGTGGCTTTGCGGCTGCGGAGTTATGGTGTATGACTTTGAAAATTTCTCACCGAGCAAGCTCTTGCGCATTATTGAGCGTTACAAGGTCACATCGTTCTGCGCTCCGCCCACGGTTTACAGATATTTCATAAAGCGTGGTATGGACAGATACGACTTGTCGGCGCTTGAGCATATCACTACTGCGGGTGAGGCTTTAAACGGAGAAGTTTTTGAGCAGGTATATGAACAGACGGGACTTCATCTTATGGAGGGCTTCGGTCAGACGGAAAGCGTGCTCATGCTTGCAAATCTTAAGGGTTCAAAAGCTAAGCCGGGTTCAATGGGCAAACCCACACCGCTTTATGATGTCCGCATAATTGACGACAGCGGCAAAGAGCTCGGTGCAAACGAAACAGGCGAGATCGTTGTATTCCCCAGAGAGGGCAAAGAACAGTACGGTATATTTATGTCTTATTACGGCGATGAAAAGCTATACGAAAAGGTATGGAAAGGCGGGGTTTACCACACGGGAGACACCGCATACAGAGATGAGGACGGTTACTACTGGTATGTAGGCAGATCCGATGATCTTATAAAGACAAGAGGCTTCCGCGTAGGACCGTTTGAGGTCGAAAATGTTATTATGCAGTACCCAAATGTTCTTGAATGTGCGGTAATCGGCGTGCCCGACCGTGACAGAGGTCAGGCGATAAAAGCGATAGTAAAGCTTACCGACGGCACAGAGCATACCAAGGATACCGAAAACGAAATCAAAACATTCTGCAACAAGAGAATGGCGTCATACAAGTGGATACAGCATCTTGAAATTGTCGACGAATTCCCAAAAACAATCAGCGGAAAAATCAGGAGAACCGCTTTGCGTGAAAAAGAAGCGTAAGTTTCTTTGACGGTTAAAATCTTTCAAAAAGCGATGACACATCAAAAAACTAAATAAGTAAATAAATACAAACAGGACTTCGCGGTACGGCACGCAAAGTCCTGTTGTTTTTTGGGGATAAAATTTACTGTTAAAAAATGCAGTAATCTGTGACGTAGAAGTATTATCCTATATATTATTTGCTTTATGTAAATGTTAACAGAATTTTTATAGATTTAAAAAGCTTAATTCATATAAAAAGAGCGGATTTAATATCCGCCCCATATTTTGTGTTTGTTAAAACAGCTTATAAATTTTGAGCACACCCTGCGGCAGGTCAACCGTACCCAATCCGAGAAAACGGTCGGACCTGTCCTTTACTCGAAAGATCTCTCCGTCTTTTAAATC
>CALYBP010000051.1 GCA_944415425.1 uncultured Ruminococcus sp.
GCAGCTACTGTTTCAGCGTCTGTTTCAGCAGCGCTTGCTGTGATTGCAGCAGTAGCAGTAATCATTGCAGCAGCAACAAAAAGGCTTGCAATTTTTTTGAACATTTTTAATCTCCTCCTAAATTGTTCGTGAAATCAAAGATATAATAATATCTCAGTAAGGCTATTATACAATAATTGTTAAAAAACTTCAATACCTTTAAATTAATTGTAACACGGTTATTTGCACAATATTTCCCTTTGTAATTTGTACAACATAACTAAATTTAATTAGATTTTAACTAAATATATAATTATGTCATAAATTATTTAAGCATTGAATATACTGTTTCTTTGACCGTTGAAAGAGCAAACTCTACTTTTTCGGGTTCCTTTGCACCTGCCATCGCCATATCGGGTTTGCCGCCGCCGTTGCCGCCTGCTGCCTGAGCTACTGCCTTGACAATTTTACCTGCATTGGCACCTAATGAAACAGCCTCTTTTCCGCAAGCCGCTGCAAATGTTACCTTGCCGTCGTTTACTGTACCAAGCACAATAACCACCTTTGAGGCATTTGCTTTTGCGGTTTCGCACATTGACCTCAGCACATCGGCATTTGCATTCTTTACGACTCCCGTAACAATTCTTACTCCGTTTTCAACTTCTGTACCTGCAAACAACTCTGCAAGCTGTGCTGTTGCAAGTTTTGAGTTAAGCTCATTTATTTCTTTTTGCTGTGCCTTGATGAGAATTTCAGCCTTTTGAACTCCCTCTACAACAGACTTTGGATTGGAAATCTTGAGAGCCGAGCAAACACCCATAATTACCGCATTTGCGTTGTTGATATATTCAAGAACTCCATAACCTGTAAGAGCTTCTATTCTTCTAACTCCTGCAGCGACAGAGCCCTCCTGACGAATTTTAAATAATCCAAGATTCGAGGTATTTTTCGCATGTGTACCTCCGCAGAACTCGACAGAGAAATCACCGGCGCTCACAACCCGAACCACATCGCCGTATTTTTCACCGAACAGAGCCATCGCACCGAGTTTTTTAGCTTCTTCAATAGGCATTTCACGGGTCTGAACATCTATTGCCTCAAATATTTTTTGGTTTACGAGATTTTCTACATCAATAAGCTCTTTTGCACTCATTGCTTCAAAATGAGTAAAATCAAAACGCAGATATGAATCAGTAACAAGCTGTCCTGCCTGCTGAACATGATTTCCCAAAACATCTCTGAGGGCTGCCTGGAGCAGGTGCGCCGCTGTGTGATTTCTTGTAATATCAGCTCTTCGCTTGCTGTCTACTGACGATTTAACTTCATCTCCTACGGCAAGCATTCCGCTTTTCACCGTGCAGACATGCAGGAAAATATTGCCCGAAGCGTCCTTTGTAGTATCTCCGACATCAAGTGAAGCGTTGGAATTTTCAATAACACCTGTGTCACCCACCTGACCGCCGCTTTCGGCATAGAAAGGAGTTTTGTCAAGCACAACAACCGCGCTTTCTTCCTCGCTCACACTATCCACACGCTCGCCGTCTTTTACTATGGCAAGCACCTTTGAATTGCAGGAGAGATCGTTATATCCGACAAATTCGGTTTTTGCAATATCGGAAAGATCCGTTGTATCGGAAATCCACGCATCTGCCCCCGCGTTCTTGCGTGCGTCACGCGAACGCTTTTTCTGTTCCTTTAAGAGCTCATAGAAGCGCTCGACATCCACTTCAATTCCTTTTTCGGAAAGAATTTCTCTTGTAAGGTCAATCGGGAAACCGTATGTGTCATTGAGCTTGAAAGCGTCCTCACCGCTCAGAGTTTCAATATCCGAATCCTCCATAATTTCCTGAAGCATCTTAAAGCCCTGGTCTATTGTTTTTGCAAAGCTCTCCTCTTCAACCTTGATAACCTTGGTGATAAAATCTTCTTTCTCTTTAAGCTCGGGATAAGCGGTAAGATTTTCTTTTATAACCGTATCGCAAACCTTATACAGGAACGGTTCCTTGTAGCCGAGAAGTCTGCCGTGGCGTGCTGCACGCCTCAAAAGACGGCGGAGCACATAACCCTTTCCCTCGTTTGACGGCATTACACCGTCGCCGATCATAAATGTTGTGCTGCGGATATGGTCGGTAATTACACGAAGAGAAATATCGCTTTTTTCGTCCCTACCGTATTCAACGCCTGTAATTTTCGAGATATGCTTCATTATATTTTGAATTGTGTCAACAAGGAAAAGGTTGTCAACCCCCTGCATTACACAGGCAAGACGCTCAAGCCCCATGCCCGTGTCAATGTTCGGATGGTCAAGCGGTGTGTAGTTGCCCTTTCCGTCACTTTCAAACTGCGTGAAAACGAGATTCCATACCTCGACAAATCTGTCGCACTCGCAACCCACATGGCAATTCGGGTCTCCGCAGCCCTTATCCTCGCCCCTGTCAAAATAAATCTCGGAGCAGGGGCCGCAAGGACCTGAACCGTGTTCCCAGAAGTTGTCCTCTTTGCCCAAGCGAACCATGTGGGAGGGGTCAACGCCGACTTCTTCAGTCCAAATTTTGTACGCCTCATCATCGTCCTGATAAATTGATACATAGAGCTTGTCCACGGGCATTTCAAGCACTTTGGTGAAAAACTCCCACGCCCATGCGGTTGCTTCTCTCTTAAAATAATCTCCGAAAGAGAAGTTTCCGAGCATTTCAAAAAATGTGCCGTGACGAGCCGTGATTCCCACACGCTCAATATCGGGTGTGCGTATGCACTTTTGGCAGGTGGTTACACGCTTGCGGGGCGGTGTTACCTCACCCGTAAAATATTTTTTCATAGGTGCCATTCCGCTGTTGATAAGCAAGAGGCTGTTGTCGTCCTTTGGAACAAGAGAAAAACTCGGCAATCTCAAACAACCCTTTGATTCAAAAAACGAGAGGAATTTTTCTCTTAATTCGTTAAGTCCTGTCCACTGCATAATACGCTCTCCTTTATTCTTATTGAGAAATAAAATTTATATAATTTAGGTTAGAATATAACCTTTTAAAGCAAAAATAAAAGTCCCATATAAAAATATGGGACAGGAAATTCCTGCGGTACCACCCAAATTGGCGCAAAGCGCCCGCTTTGAGTAATCATAGGATTACAAGTCTTTAACGCAGACATACGCCGTGCTTAATCACACGAAGCTCAGGGGCAGCCCGTCGAATTTTCGCCTGAAGTTTTGCAGCGACCAACTTCTCTCTGAAAGGCTGTTAAACGACTCCTCCCGTCAACGCCGAATGAATATTTGTCTATTAGATTATATGACCGTTTTAACTGATTGTCAATAGATTAGTCACGCTTTTTTCTGATTACCGAGCCTTTGGGAACTGGCTTGTCCGAAGTCATAACAAGTTTTTCGGTAGGATGAGGAGCGCTGTCCACAAAATCTCCCTGCTCGTTTTTAAGTGAGATACAAACGGTGTTAAAAGGCACGCCGCTCGGAGGCAAAACATCGAGCGTATCGCCGACCCAAAATTTGTTGCGCTGAGAAATAAACGAGGTATTGTCGTCAATGGACTTCTCACACACAGCAACAGCGTCGTAATGACGGATATAGCCGCCGTTACCCGTAACCTGTCCCGGTTCGTGGTTAAAATAGAAGCCTGTATTGTACTCACGGTGGCTGATTTTTTCAACCTCCTCCTTAATCCAGGGAGAAACGGTATAACTGTCGCTCATATTTTCAAAATACTCATCTACCGCGTGTCGGTAAGCGTTTGTTATTACCGACGTATAGTACGCTGATTTTGCCCTGCCCTCAATCTTAAGACTTGAAACGCCCGCCTTGACAAGCTCGGGTATATGCTCGATCATACACAAATCTCTTGAATTGTAAAGATATGTGCCGTCCGAGGTTTCTTCCACGGGAAAATACTGACCCTCACGGTTTTCTTCAAACAGATGATATTTCCAGCGGCACGGCTGAGCGCAGTCACCGTGGTTTGCGTCTCTGCCGGTCATATAGCTTGAAATCAAGCATCTTCCCGAAAATGACACGCACATCGCCCCGTGTACAAAGCATTCTATTTCGAGTTCCTTTGGGATTTTTGCACGCATTTCGGCAATTTCATCAAGAGGAATTTCTCTTGCGAGGACTACTCTTGAAGCTCCCATATTGTAAAGTACATTTGCAGTAGCGTAATTTGTAACGCCCGCTTGAGTTGAAATGTGGCGGGCAACTTTCGGCGCATAACGCTTTGCCGCTTCAAAGACGCCGAGGTCAGCTATTATAAAGGCGTCAACACCGCACTCCTGCGCATAGCTTAGAAAATCGGGAAGAAAATCAAGCTCTCGGTTTCTCGGAAGCACATTGCATGTAAGGTGGATTCTGCTTCCCTTTGCGTGTGCCTTTTCACAGGCGGTTTTAAGCTGTTGATTGTCAAAATTCTGAGGGGATGACCTCATTCCGAACATTTTCCCTGCGAGAAAAACTGCGTCGGCACCGAAATTAAGTGCGGCATCAAGGCATTCCATATCACCTGCAGGCGACAAAATTTCAGGTTTGATTATCATTGTATATACTCCAGATTCATTTGATGTTCATAAAGCGTTGACGCATAGTAGGCATTTCCGTCCGCGTCGTGGCAGAAATAATAGTATCCCGTGTCGTTTGGATTAATAGCCGCAAGAATTGCGTCCATACCCGGGTTGCAAATCGGACCCGCGGGCAGACCTGTCTTTGAGTATGTATCATACTTGCTGGTGTAATCGCTTCCTTCGCTTTTGGGAACATCGGAAGCACTTCTGTACGGATAGTACTTGGTCGAATCCAATCCGAGATTAGATACACCAAGGTTAACATCAGCGGTAAGACGGTTGTGAATAATCGAAGAAACATTATACATATCCTCGGTATTTGCTGCCTCAGCCTGTATTATTGACGCTATTCTCATAATTTCATCAAGGCTGTAATCGCTGTTTTTCAAAAGTTTATTGACAGTTGTTAAATCATCATATCCGCTCACTTCACGCTTCTCTGAGAGCCTCATTTCAAAGTTGTTGAGAAATTTGTATATTACGCTTTCTGCATCCTCGTTTTTATAAAATTCGTATGTATCGGGATAAAGATAGCCCTCAAGCTTATAGTATCTATCATCGGCATTATCTATTTCCTTTAAAAAGCTGAAATCTTCGTCAAAGTTATCCGACGCACAAAGCTCAAGGAAAGTATCAACATCGTTTAACGCACCGTTTTCTTTTAGGGTATTTGCTATTTCAAGAACATTTTGACCCTCTGAAATCATTACCGTTACGGTATCGGTTCTGTTGTTTGAGCTTAAAAGATAGTTAATTATGGCCTCATAGTCCATATTTTTGCTCATTTCATATGTACCCTGAGTAAACGAATCTCCGGATTTTGTAACGCTTGTGTACAATTTAAAATAAGACGGCTCGTTGATTATGCCCTTTGATTTCAAAGTCTTTGCGATTTGGTCAACCGTCGGATTTTCGGGAATTTCAACCGTAACCTTTGTATTGTCGGTTCTGTTTATTGCAAGCAAATCATTCATACCCGTGATAAAATAAACAGACAGCATAGCGCCGACAATAACAACGGAAATAATCCAAAATATTCTGAAATAACGTCGGTTGTATTTATTCTTTTGCTTAAGTTCCTTTTTCTTCTCTTTTTTAATTTTTTTGAGTGCGGTTTTTGACTTCCTGGCAATTTCCTCTCTTGCCTGCTCACCGCTGTACGAGTTAAGCTCATCTGTTTCACTCGGCAAGGTGTCAAAGCCGTAATCATCATCGCTTATGTGAAGATGAAAATTCTCCGCCTTTTTACGTCTTTGTTCGTAAAGGTCGTTTTGGGTATATTCATTGTTGTTATCAAGGCTCATATGTATCATTCCTTTTTAACACAGTTTTGTGTAATTAATATTTGCATCGGTTATAAGTATATCGACTCTTTTGTCGTATACATCGGCCGGAACATGCTGCTGAATAAACGCAGAATAGCAAAGTCCTACGCTTATTCCCGAAAATTTCGCGAGAAATCTGTCGTAGTATCCTTTTCCGTACCCAAGTCTGAAGCCCTCCAAATCAAAACACAAACCGGGCACAAGACACAAGCCACGGGAAAAATCGCTGACCTTCCTACATAGTTCTTCATCAGGTTCTAATATCGAAAATGCCCCTACTTTAAGGCAATCTAACGAATCAATATAGTAAAAATCCATGTTGCCCGATTTATCTCTGCATTTCGGAACGGCAACAAGCTTTCCGTCTTTGAGCGCAGCGTTTATTATTGAAAATGTATCAATCTCAAATTCGGTTGAAACATAGGTAAACAGAGTGGTGCAGTTTTTATATTCAACAAGCGACAAAAACTCCTGAGTAAAAATTTTATCCAGCTGCGATTTATCACTTTTGTTCATTCCTTTTCGAGCCTGAATCAAAGCACGCCTGAGTTCTTGTTTTTGCAGTTCGATATTGGTTACAGACATTGCATTGATTCTATAACTTTGTCAGCCTCGGTCTTTGACAAAACCGAGCTTACTATTGCGTGACCGAATTCAACGGAACAGCCTGCCCCCTTTGCGGTTATAACATTGCCGTCGACCTGAGTATGAGTTCCCGTATACTGCGCACCCTCAAGCTCTGTGTCAAAGCCGGGGAAACAGGTCGCCTTTTTGCCGTTTAATATTCCGAGATGACCGAGAATTGACGGCGCGGCGCAAATTGCAGCAACTAATTTTTTGTTTTCATAACAGTATTTTACCGTGTCAATTACAACATCGGACTTTTCAAGATTTGTTGTTCCGGGCATTCCGCCGGGAAGTATAACACCATCAATATCATCAAAATTGATTTTGTCTGCCGTAATATCGACAAATACCGATACATTGTTTGAACTTGTGACAACATCTTTGTCAACCGACACGGTCAGAACATCAAGTTTTGCACGACGCATTACGTCAAGTGTAGTAAGGGCTTCGGTTATCTCAAAGCCGTCTGCAAGAAAAATATAGAACATAGCAAAAATCCTTTCAGTTAAGAGTTATTCCGATAAAAACATCTTTTGGGAATTCATTTTCGCCGCAAAGACATTTTATCATACCGTATTTTTCAATTTTATTCACACATAAATTTTTTTGTTTTAAAAAATTCATATTATTACATTCTGCTTTTTGGGTAAACACAAAAGTTTCAGCGGTTGAATTTTCAAGAATAAGCTTCGCAAGTGTTGAAAAGCTGCCGTACAGCGAATAAAACACATCTGCACAACCGTTTTGTTCACTGATTAAAGCACAGCAATTTGCCGATTTTATTGTCTTGCAGTCATACATAGAATAATAGTCAAATGCAAAAGATATAAATTCATTTTTTTGCAAAAGAAAATTATTTCCGAACAGCACCCGCTGTAACTCTTCAAAGCCAAATGTTTTTGAATCATTTTGGTTTAAAATTTTGTCTTGAGCGATTTTTTCAAGCTCCTGCCTTGAAAAAACCGTTTTTACCGCCGTACAGTCGGCAACATATCCAAAGCGTTTGTAATAGCCGTAAAGACCGTCATCAGCGGGAAAAAGAAGAGAGTAACATTCACCTTTACTTCTGGCGTCCTCCAAAGCATATTCTATAAGACTGCTCATTATACCGCATCCTCTGTATTCTTTCAAGGTTGCGGCGCAGCATAGATAGTGGGCTTTTTTTCCGTTAAGCGTTGAATGGATAAGGAATACCATAGAAACAGGTTTTCTGTCAACGCTTGCCGTATAAAAAGAAACAAATGTTTTACAGCGGTCAAGAAAAAGATCTACTGCCTGTTCCTTTTCGTTAAATACATCCACCCATATCCTCTTAATACACGGGATATAATCTTCATTATTTTTTTCTAATTTAATGTTCATCTGTTAATCTCTTAGCATAGCGTTATATCTGTCGAGAATAATCACCGGATTGTATGACAGCTTTGCTTTTCTCAAGCCCTCAAGTCCCATATCCTCTTCTCTGTTTATATACTTATACTTTGTAAGAGTTTTTGCAAATTCATTGTTTATTACCGCATAGACTCCGTCGTACTCGCGCAGAGCTTTTTCAAAATTAATATCATACACGTCCTGAGAAATTTCACTTCCGAGCGTCATCGCAATGGGTTTATCCTCTGCGTATAGCACGGCTCCGCTCATGTTAAATTCCTGCATATTTTCAAATGCTTCATTAATCGCTCTAACCTCATAATTGTCGGCTTCATATATCGCATTTTCATTGCACCAGCCGTACACCACCTCGAGCGCATCTTTTATATTTGAATTGTCGATGCTTTCAAAACGGGTATCGCGATAGGTTCTGTAAAATTTAGAAATATGATTACGCTTTGCATGAAATTTTTTGCCTGCAAGCGTTGCAAGATCCTCGCTGAGATAAATATAATCCTGATTTTCGGGTGAACGGACAAATGAAAATCTGGACGGATACATTGTTTCAAGCAGCGCTCTCTGCCCGTTTGTAAGCATGAGAATCAAAGGCTTTCGCCCTCTTTCGTATGAGTCTGCAAAAATTTCTTCCAACGCTCCCTTTATGTCCTTTCCAGACGGCATACAATATCCCCATAAACTGTTGTCATCGTTAAAATATGCCTTAATCAGCGTATCGTTATAAACGGCAAATTTTATATTAAATTCATCACGCCACAAATATGCGTTTACCAAGTTCAGGTCGCATCCGAGAGCCGTGGAATAATCATAATATTTTTTAAATTCATTAATCTGTGCTTTGCTAATAAATGAAAAATTCAGCATAAAATATCAGTTACCGCCTTATCTATTTCCTCGGAGATTTTTTCAATACTTTTAATTTGCCCGTTTTCACAGCAGTTTATAATGTGCCAATCGCATTTTTGAGCCGCATACATCGCACTCTCCCTGCACTCAAGCAAATATTTAAGGTTTTTTTCGTGTAAATCCTTTTTTTCGTTGTCGCCGCCGTAACGTTTTTCCATAAGCTTTTGCGAAACCTCGGGTTCTACATCGAGATAAATAACGGCATCAGGTTTTGGAATACCGAGTTTTTTGTACTCAAAATCCTCCTGCCAATCTATAAAACCGTCAAACTCGCTTTTATCAAGCTTTGACATTTGATAAATTATATTGGAGGTTGCGTATCTGTCGCTTAAAATAACACAGCCGCGCTCATAATCATTTTTCCAGTTTCGCATAAAGCTTGCCGCTCTGTCAACAGCATAAAACGCAGAAGCCGTATAAGCGTTTACATCCTCGGGATTGTCGCCGAAATCACCGTTAAGGTACATCTTGACTAAAGCGGAGCTTTGACTTGCGTAATCGGGAAATTCAAGCCTTCTTACACTAAAGCCTTGATCACAAAGCTTTTGTGCAAGTATTTGAGTTTGGGTGGCCTTTCCGCTTCCGTCAAGACCCTCAATCACAATTATTTTACTTTTCATACTAACACCTTTATCTGACTTCTAAAAGGCAAACTTACTCTCTGCCGTACATTTTGCGTACTTCCTTTTGCTTTCCGCAGCACATACTTCCCTCGGGACAAGGACCGAAAAGGCAGGAAGGTCCGCAGTTTTTAAAGAGATTGGGAGCGACCTCAAGACACTTTAAAAGCATTTGCTGAGCTACCTCACGGATTTCCCACTGAGCACGGTTGCAGCAGCGGTGAGCAAAAAAGTTTTGCAGACTGCGTGCGTTAAACGAGCAGACAATCTTTGTGGTTGAAGCATTGGGAAGAATAAAGCGGGCGTCCTCGTTTGCTTTTTTAATAAAAGCCGAACACTGCTTTTTGTTTTGCTTTGAAAACTGATTTATAATCTCTTCGTCACTACCGTTAATATTTCCGTTACAAAATTCCTTTATATACCCTGCCGCAAGTGCGTCACGGATTTCCTTATACGCCTCTGACTGAAGCGAAATAACCTTATTGTATGCGTTTAAAGCCTTTTCGTTTTTCGCGATTTCGGGAGGCGTCACAAATTCAAAACTTGTTCCGTCAACATAACGCTGTGACTGCTGACTGTATGAAGCAATCCTGTGCCTTACAAGCTGATGAGAGCAGGCTCTTGAAATCCCCTCGATTCCGAAAGTAAAAACAGCGTGTTCCGTTGGACTTGCGTGACCGAGGTCTGAAAGCATATTAATAAATGCCGCCGTTTTCTCTTCGGTAAGTCCCTCTCTTATATCCTCTATTCCGGACGGCGAGTAGCAAAGCTTTGCAGCCATAGCAACAGTTTGTTCGGGATTCGGAGTATGTGCAAGCAATGTAACCTTGATAGCCATTTAGTTCCTCTTTTCCAAAAAATAATACACATATCGGTATAATCGCTTTCATTATATCATTTTATTTATTTGTTTTCAATAATTATTTTCGCTCTGTGCAAAGCAATGCG
>CALYBP010000052.1 GCA_944415425.1 uncultured Ruminococcus sp.
ATTTATGAAAAAGTTTCTTAGTATATTGCTGTCTTTTGCAATGCTACTGTCGGCATGCTGTGTTACGGCATCTGCCGAGAATACGAGAGAACTTGACTATTCTCCTTACAAAAATTTGTATACGCTGCATCAGATAGTATATTATGAACACGCAAGGGTCGGCAATGACAGACCCACAAATTCGGCGTTGCTGTGGCAAAGATTAGACGAAACGCAGAAGATGTTTTCTGACGGAACTGAGTATACTGATGATGATTATCAGGCGGCATTTGACAGGCTCTTGGAAGCAGCGTACAGCGAGGATGTTCAATTAGGTGTTATAAAGTCAACATACGATAAGGCACTTGAGGAACAAAATTATAACAACTGGTACAGCGAAAGTGACTGGTCGGAGTTTGTTTACAAAAGAGATATTTTAGGTACCTTTGTACAAGATGTGGATATATATGATATTTCTCTTGACCCCGAAGCTACTGATGCTTTTTATGATATGCTGTATCAGTATAACCTTATGACTCACAGATACCAGAAAACGGGAGATGTTAACAAAGACGGTAATGTTGATGTAAAGGATGTATCACTTATCCAGAAGTATATTGTCGGAGAAGAAAACTTTACAGGCGGACAAAAAATGCTTATTTGTTATGATGCCTTAGAATATGAAAAGATTAACATAAATTCTGCAACAGAACTCCAAAAGTCCATTGTGGGTTTGTCAAGCGATATTTATTCTGCTTTTATTGAGCAATACGGATATCACGAGGACTATGAGTGGAGATTGGCGCGAACCTTTAACTTCTTTATTTGCCCAAGAAAATGGGGTTATTATCCGCTTGATTCATCATTTTATGATACGGAATATTTGAGAGAGTTTTGGCTGCGTTATTATGACGGACCCGAGATTCCGATACCCTAAATCGGTATAAAAATCAAATTACTGCAAAAAATATAACCACCTCTTGAAAGGTGGTTATATTTATGAGTAAAAAAACAAACAGAAAAAACGATCAGTATCCCATTGAGCTTCCGTCACGCAGCAATGAAACAAAGCGTTCGCCGATTGTTGATGTCGTAAACAACGAAACCTATCCGCTTGAGCTTGCAAGCTCCCGTCATCACAGCGGCGTGCACATCGACTCGTTTAACAGTGTTGCGGAGGTAGTAACTACCGAAATAGCACCTGATAAGGCAGGGCAAACCATTCACGGACAGTAAAAACGGGAAGATACAAAATCGAAGTGTCGGAGTTAACCGCTCCGACATTTTGTTTTATGCCGAGCTGATTTGCAATAATGCGCACCCGAAGCTGATGATAAAAGTCGGTTGCTATCGCGAGGTCGGGATTGAGATTATTTTCCTCTATAATCTGCACGGAATACTTTATATTTTCGGTTGTGTTTGTTGAGTTGTCCTCAATATAAAGTCTTTCTTCGTCTATACCGCTTTTTGTAAGCTCCTCATACATACACTCTGCCTCGCTTGTCGGTTCGTCGACGCCCTGCCCTCCCGAAAGAACGGCGTCGGCGTCTTTGTTTTGCTCAAGGTAGTTTTCGGCTCCGCTTATTCTGCCGCTCAATACCGCAGACGGGCCCCACGGCTTTACCTGAGCACCCAAAACAACGGTGGTGGCGTTTTGCGACGGAGTTTGAAGTGCCGCCCATGTCATAAGCGAAGTAACTATGCCGCCGTAAACTGCAAATAATATAAAGCAAACATTTACTGTTCTGTAAATAATCTTTGTTAATTTTTTTCGGCAAAATAATTTTCTTATCGCTCTGTGAATAGGTGCGGCGCTCACGCAAAAAATCCACACGCACAGAGCAAGCCCCGATATGCTCCCGATATTTATAATTCCCTGCATCATGGGTAGAACAAAAAAAGGAACAAATAATATTGCAACAAATGCGAATACCGTGCGTATAATGATAAGAGCAAGCTTTTTCATAACCTCATACTCCTTTGCATAAAACAAGTTACCGATATTTTATCACATAACTTTTTAAAATTCTACATATTTTCCGCATTTGTTGCAAAGGGAAATAAATTGTGGTATCATCTAGTTAGATGAAACTAACTGCAAAAAGAGGTCTTTATATGAAAACTCTTGACGATTTAAAGCTGGGACAGACGGGGGTAGTAGCTCGTCTGGGTTCATCGGGGGCGTTACGCAGAAGGATAATTGATATGGGAATTACTCCCGGTGCAACGGTGAAAAAGCTGAAAACGGCTCCTTTCGGTGACCCTATTGTGATTATTGTAAGGGGATATGAATTGAGCCTGCGTGTCAGCGAAGCAAAAGAGATTTTTCTTGAGGAATAACACCGTATAAAGCAAAATATTCTTTATCGGAGAGATATTAATGGAAAATATAAGCAAAAATAAAACAATTAACGTTGTGCTCGCCGGCAATCCCAACTGCGGTAAAACTACGCTGTTTAATCAGCTCACGGGAAGTAAGCAGTATGTGGGAAACTGGCCCGGAGTCACGGTTGAAAAAAAGTCGGGCAAAGTGAGAAATTCTCTCGGCAGAGATATTGAGGTTGTCGATTTGCCGGGAATATACTCGCTGTCACCGTACACACCCGAAGAAATTGTGACAAGAAATTGTCTTTTAAACGACGATCCCGATGTTATAATCGACATTGTGGACGCAACAAACCTTGAGCGAAACCTGTACCTTACAACACAGCTTGCTGAGCTTGCAAGGCCCATTGTAATTGCTCTTAATATGTGTGATTTGCTTGAGAAAAACGGTGATAAAATCGATGTCGCATCGCTTGAAAAACAGCTTTCGATACCGATAATTCCGATCTCGGCAAGCAAAAACACGGGTGTCGACAAACTGGTCGAAAAGGTTGTTGAGCTGTATAACAAAGGCAAATATGTGCCCGTAAAAAACATATACTCCTACGAGGTAGACAGAATTCTGCGTGAAATCGAAAACGCCCTTGAGGACATAAAACAGCACAGCTACCATCGCAAACGCTGGACTGCCGTTAAGCTGTTTGAGGGCGACACGGTAACATGGAATCACTATAATTTTACCGATGAGCAGAAGGAACATATAAATTTACATATTGATGAAATTCACACATCAAAAAATGTTGACCGTGAAATGATTATTGCGGATGAACGCTACAAGTACATATGTTCAATCACGGAAAAAGTCGTTACAAGAAAAAGACCTGCTGGTTATTTGAGTGTGTCGGATAAAATTGATAAAGTTGTTACAAACCGATTTTTTGCTTTGCCGTTCTTTTTGCTTGTAATGCTTATGGTGTTCGCTATAACATTCGGCGCGCCGGGAAATCTTTTGCGTGACGGTGCGACTTACTTAATTACCGATGTGCTCGGAGGCGGACTTTCTTCGCTTTTGACTTATTTTAATGCCTCTGCGTGGGCGCAAAGCCTTGTTATTGACGGAATAATAGCGGGCGTCGGCTCGGTAATATCATTTTTACCCCAGATTATGCTGTTATTTATATTGCTGTCGCTGCTTGAGGACAGCGGATATATGTCACGAGCGGCTTTTATTATGGATAAGCTGCTTAGATATATCGGGCTTTCGGGCAGAGCGTTTGTGCCGATGCTGATGGGATTCGGATGTACCGTTCCCGCCGTTTTGGCAACAAGAACACTTGAAAACCAAAAGGACAAACGCCTTACGATTTTGATTACTCCGTTTATGTCCTGCTCCGCAAAAATGCCCGTATATTTGTTGTTCATCTCATACTTTTTTGCCGATTACGGTCCGCTTGTTATTTTCGGAATTTATGTTCTCGGAATGGTTGTGGCTGTACTGTCGGCCCTGCTGTTTAAGAGCACGATTTTAAAGGGCAAAAACGCTCCGTTTGTCATGGAGCTTCCGCCGTACCGTATGCCTTCCCCCAAAAGCCTTTGGCTTCATGTTTGGGACAGATTAAAGGACTTTCTTGTCAGAGCAGGCACGGTGCTTTTGGGAGCGTCGATTATTATTTGGTTTTTGCAGAGTTTTGATTTTTCGATGCAGATGGTTTCCCCCGACGAGAGTATGCTTGCGTCGATAGGAAAGTTTATTGCTCCCGTATTTGCAATTTGCGGTTTCGGAGACTGGAGAGCTTCCGTGTCGCTTGTAACGGGAATAGCCGCAAAGGAAAGCGTTGCGTCAACGCTTGCCGTTCTTTATCCCGGCACAAGCATTGCGGGCGCGTTTTCGCCGCTTGCGGCATTTTCGTTCCTTGTCTTTGTACTGCTGTACACACCGTGCATTGCGGCGTTGTCTGCAATTCACAAGGAGATGGGAAGCCTCAAGTGGACTGCCGTAACGGTAGTTTATCAAATTTTTGTGGCATGGTTTGCGTCCGCCCTTGTTTTCCAGTTCGGCACGCTTATAAATAATTTAGGAATGATGTAAATGGTATTAGGAATTCCGATTGTCGATATTGTTATCGGTATAATTGCAGTTTTCCTTGTGGGACTGTTCGTGTATTCAATATTCAGAAAAAAGAAAAATTGCTGTTCCGATTGTAGGGGCTGTCCGTATTCGGAGAAGTGTAAAAAAATTAAAAATGAATAAACAAAAAGGCGCGGAAAGCTTTATAACTTCCGCGCCTTTACACTTTTGATAAAATGTTTAAATTAATGAAGCGGGCAGATGCATACAAGCTGCCCGCCTGAAATTATAAATTAATCGGTCTGATGTTTCCAGTCAAACTCGTGATACATATTTTCAAGTGTTGAGAGGTCATCAATATACGGAGTGTCAACAGAGCCTTCAAATTCAGCCTCTTTTTTGCTTTTAAGCACTTCCATCGCCGACTTGTCGGGTACATTAATGGTTCCCGCACCGGCTACGCATCCTCCGGGACACGCCATACCCTCAAGCAAGTAGCCGTTGTACTTTCCTGCTTTTGCCATTCTGAGAAGCTTTGCGCACTCGTCGAGTCCCTGAGCATTTGCAACCTTTACTTCTCTTTCAGGGTCAAGCTTTGAAATTGCGTTGACAACAGCTTTTGCAACGCCTCCGCTTACGGCGAAGCCTCTGCCGTCTGCGCTGGAGAACGAAAGCTTTTCTTCATCCTCGGGAAGTGACTCAAAGTCAACGCCTATTGCGTCAAACATACCTGCAACCTCTTCAAAAGTTAAAACAAAGTCAATGTCGCTTCTGATACTTCTGCGGCTTGCTTCGAGTTTTTTGGCGGCGCACGGTCCGATGAAGACTACCTTGCATCCGGGGAATCTTTGCTTTGTCAGCCTGCCTGTCAAAACCATTGGTGTAAGCGCCATTGAAATATACGGAGCTATTGTCGGGAAGTTCTTTTTAGCCATCATACTCCATGCGGGACAGCAGGAGGTGGCCATAAACGGCTGCTTTGACGGCACTTCTTCCATAAAGTCTTTTGCTTCCTCGACGGTGCAAAGATCCGCTCCCGTCGCAACCTCGACTACATCGGTAAAGCCGAGAGCCTTGAACGCGTTGCGTATTTTTGTTGAAGCAAGTCCGTTAAACTGACCTGCAACCGCGGGAGCTAATGCGGCGTAGACCGGAGCATCTCCCTGAAGCGCTTTTATTGTTTGGAAAATCTGACTTTTATCGACTATTGCGCTGAACGGACAGCTTACAAGGCACATTCCGCATGAAACGCACTTGTCATAGTCAATTTCGGCTCTTCCGTGTTCGTCGCTGTGAATTGCTTTCATTCCGCAGGCAGCCGCGCAGGGACGCTCCTGCTTTATGATTGCGTTATACGGGCATGCGCTTTTGCACTTTCCGCATTTAATGCACTTGTCCTGGTCGATTACCGATTTTCCGTGCACGATTGAAATCGCACCCTTGGGGCAAACCTCGGTACAGGGATGCTCAAGACAGCCCTGACATCCGTCGCTGACAAATACACGCTTTTCCGGACAGCTGTGGCAGGCAAATTTGATAATATTTATAAGCGGAGGAGCGTAGAACTTTTCGTCAATCATACTGTCCTCAACACCGGTTGATATGGGCGCCTGCTTATCCACCGCAAGAAGGGGAAGTCCCATTGCAAGACGAAGTCTTTCGCCCACGATTGCCCTTTCAAGAAAAATACTTTCGCGGTATGTAGAGATTTCGCCCGGAATTATTTTATATGGCAGATTTTCAAACTTTGAATAGTCGCCGCCTTCATAGGCAAATCGTGCGACTTCGGTGAATATTTGGTGGCGGATTTTTGTTTTTGACGAATAAAGTCCTCTCATAATACTCATCCTTTCAATCTTTGTTGATTGTTGATTTTTTAACAATCTTTTTCCACATATGATTATACAACAGCTTTATATCAAATTCAACATATATTTGCGACCGTATTTTAAATTTTGCACCTTATAATAAATATCAAAAGTTAAGCGATAATATTTGTTTGTATTTTACAATTACGACAATTTTTTGTTACATTGCTACAAGGAATCGGCAAATTTTGTTGACTTTTGTATTAATATATTATATTATAAAGGAGAATCATATAATTTTAGTATAACTTAGGAAGTGATTTTATGAAATGCGACAGATGCGGTTATGAGTGTTATGAAAAATATTGCCCTATGTGCGGATATAAAATGCCGTTTTATCAGGATAACGGCGAAAATCCTTATGTAAAAAAAGAAAAAAGTAATGATTATTCAAATTATCGCGGTACAGCGCCTGAAAACAACAACGGCGCGCCATGTAATAATGCTTCGTTTAGTTTTAACACATCACCGGATTTTAACGGTAATCAAAATACCACTGATTTAAACTCGGATTTTACTGGTAATGTTTATTCCAACGCAAATCGGAATATCGGCGCTCCTCAGCAGATGAATTACACCCAGCCGCAGGGAAATGCGAACTTTCAGGGTAAGAATACTCCTCCTCAGTATAAAGATCAGTATACTCAAAACGGGCAGAAAAAGAAAAGCCGCGTTGTCGCCGTAATATTGGTTTGTTTGGCTGTGGCTGTTGTTGCAGCGGGAGCCGTACTGGGAATTTGGTCGGCAAATACATACAACCGTTCTGTGATTGATAATTTGTTTAATGATTTTCCTGACATCCCGTATAATAACGAACCGTACTATGATGATTACGGATATGATTCAGAAATGATAGAAGACAACAGAATATATAAGATCGGTGAAGCGAAAGAACTTCCGAACTGCGAAGTGAAGTTTATCGGAGCGGAAAGGGAGAAAGGCGCAGATAAAAGTAAATCCGGAAACAGCCGAGTTACAATTACCTTTGAAATAAAAAATACAACTGACAGTAAGCTGACCTTAGGGTATATTTACTGTGATGTTTACGAATCAAGCGAATTGAAGTATCCCGATGTTTACTATGACTGGCTGAGTGATAATTTAACCGACGAAGCGACTTTTGAGCTTGAACCCAATGAAACTAAAAAATTAACTATGGATTATGCCGTGCCCAATGATGTTGATGATTTGGATATAGATTTAAGCATTTCGCACTACGATGATCCCTACTATGATTATTACGGATATTTTACAACAAAGAAATAATATACTGTTTAAAATCAAAGGCATCTCACTTGGGGACACCCTATATAAAGAAGGTAGTTCTCATTTTATATGGATTTTGGTATCAAAATCTGATTCTCGCTACATTTATAGACGTAATTAAAAATATTTGATAAACTCGTTTCAATACGCTATAATTAATTGAAAGATGGTGTAAATATGGGATTCAATGATTTTATAGAAACAATTATTAAACTTTCTTCTGCTAAAAAATTTGCTGAAGCTACTGAACAAGTCAAAACTTACGTTGAGACGTTAAACACACAATCTCTTATAGAAATTGTAAAAGAAATAGGCACAATACCTGAATGTATTGAAGCAAGTTCTTCTGCAGAAAAATTATTCTCTAAAGCATCAGATTGTATTTTGGCATGCTGTTTTTCAAAGTTAGGAATTCCTGCTGTTGCAGTTAATGAGCGTGGAAATAGTGCGGATATAATCGCGCAAAGTATGCATGGATACACATTGGTTGCAGATGCTAAAACTTTTAGATTAAGTCGCACAGCAAAAAATCAAAAAGATTTTAAAATAGATACATTAAGTAATTGGCGTGGAGCTGAACATGATTTTGCGTTATTAGTAGCCCCATATTTTCAATATCCGAATACTGTAAGTCAGATATATTCTTCTGCATTAGATAAACAAGTATGTTTGTTATCTTGGGAACACATTTTGTTTTTACTAGAAAATAGAATATCTGAAACGGACGTTTTAAGTTTAGAAGCCATTTGGAACGCTCCGGTACGTCTTGCAAGAGATACTCGAATTGCATATGCCGACAGAATGAATTGTCAATTACCTTATATTAATCAAATATTATGTGACAGAATTTCTATGTCTATAGAAAAATTTAATGAACAACTAAATGTATGCAAAGGTAATATTCGGGAAAGAGGTAATTTGGAATTGCAATATCTCCATTCCGAAAAAGAAGCAATAACATCATTAACAAGGGATGAAGCTATATCCGAATTGTTAAAAAGTAAAAAAGTTTTGGAGCGAATTTCTACTATTGAAAAATTCGTTTCATCTCTATAAAGGAGAAAATATGAGCGCTGTAATTTGTGGTGATTCTATAAAAGAAATTAAAAAAATCAAGGATGATTCTATACACTTGATTCTTTCTGATATTCCTTATGGAATATCATATGATGAATGGGATATTTTACATAATAATACCAATTCTGCTTTACTTGGTGCAAGTCCTGCACAAAATAAAAGTTCTATCTTTAAAACACGAGGAAAGCCTTTGAACGGGTGGTCTGAAGCTGATAAAAAAATACCCTTAGAATACTATCAGTGGTGTGCGGAATGGGCATCTGAATGGTTAAGGGTTTTGAAACCCGGAGCTAGTTGTTTTATATTTGCTGGTCGCAGATATGCACATAGATGTATTTGTGCATTGGAGGATGTGGGTTTTATATTTAAAGATATGATTGCTTGGCAAAAAGATGCAGCAGCTCATAGAGCGCAAAATGTATCAGTTGTTTTTGAAAAGAGAAAAGATTATCTTAATGCTCAAAAATGGTCGGGGTGGAAACTTGGTAATTTAAGACCATTATTTGAACCGATTTTATGGTTTATGAAACCATATACAATTGGTAACACTTTAACAGATAATATCCTTCAAAACGAGGTTGGAGGGTATAACGAAACTGCAATTAAGAACAACCCTCTATTAAATCAAGGTCTCGAAATCGCATCTAACATAATAAAATGCAAAACAGAAAAATCTGATAGGGGACTTCACCCAACACAAAAGCCAATCTCTCTTATGAGATATTTGATAGAATTGACTACAATAGAGGGACAAACAGTTTTGGACCCATTTTGCGGTTGCGGTTCTACATTACAAGCAGCAAAAGAATTAGGGCGTGAGTATATTGGTATTGAAATAAATCCAAAATACTATGAAACTGTTTGCAAAAGATTAGATATTCATCAAGATAAAAAGTCAGGGCAATAAATCCCTGACTTTTTAATATTCAAACAATTTGATTACAACATATAAGCCTATTCTTTATATAGCCTCTCACTTGAGATGCCTTTGTTTTTTCATATGATGAAGGTTTGAATTCAGAAAATGAGGCAGGAAACAAAGTGAGCGAAAAAGTTGAAAGTAAATTATATAAAATTCAGTTGAATTGAAAATTGCATTCTCGGGTAAAAACCGAGCCCGAACATATTATGAGTTCTGACTCGGAGAGAAGCGCTCACAAGTATTTAAGTAGAAGTAATTTGGCAAAAAGCATTTTTATCCTTTTTTCGACTTTTTACCCTATAATATTTTTCGCAGTAAATATCAATAATTTTATGTATTTACTGTCACTTGTGAAACAATTACAAATTATAGGTTATAAGTATATATCTAAGCGCTGATTTTAAATTAAAATAAAATGCACACCCGTTAAGATGTGCATTTGTCTCTTTTTAATAGTTCTGATTAGGCGGATATGGCCTTGTTAAAAATTCGTCTGAAAGTTTCAGCTAAATGCTAAAAGGAAGCTGTTAAATTTTTCACAAACGAGGAATATTCTTAAATAAATTGACGGGAAAAAGTAAATCCTCAAGGACATATAATCCTTGAGGATTTG
>CALYBP010000053.1 GCA_944415425.1 uncultured Ruminococcus sp.
GCCATACCTGCCGCAACGCCCGTCATATTCTGCTCGGCAATGCCTGCGTTTACAAACTGATCGGGCAAAGTCTCCCAAAAGCTCTTGAGAACCCCAAAGCCGAGATCTCCCGTAATAAGCTCAATGTTTTTATCCTGCTTTCCAAGCTCGATTAAAGTTTTGACTACTGTATCTCTCATCTTTCTTCAACCTCCCTTGTATAATATGTCGGATGATATGTTTCACAAACCGTATGCCTGCAATTTTCCGGCTCAGCTTGTGTTTCGGGGCAGCCGTTCGGCGTATACGGGTCGCATACACCCTCAGGCTTTGTTTTGTGCAGTTCATTTACGGCACAGTTGTACTCCCATCCCTTATGCGGGAACCTGTAATGCCACAGTATATCCATTTCCATAAATGAAACGCCCTTGCCCTTAACGGTATGAGCAATTACAACCGTCGGCTTATGTTCGGGATTTGATGTATCCTTTAAAGCGTTTCTGAGCTGATCGTGATCGTGTCCGTCAACCTCAATTACATTCCAGCCAAAGCCGCTCCAGCGCTTTGCCATATCGACTTCAAGCGTATTGTTGCAATAGTCAAGGCTCTGCATGTGATTGTGGTCAACAATAGCAACAAGATTGTCAAGTTTAAAGTGGTTTGCGAATTCAGCCGCTTCCCAAACGGAACCCTCGTTACATTCTCCGTCGCCCATAACGACAAAAGAACGGAACGATTTACCGTCCTGTTTTGCCGCAAGCGCTCTGCCCGCAGCGACAGGCAAACCATGTCCCAGTGAACCCGTAGAAAAATCAATTCCGGGCAGGTGATGGGATACATGACCCGATAATCTGCTTCCGTTCGCATAATGAGTTTTCAGCTCCTCAACAGGGAAAAAGCCGTTTTCGGCTATTGCGGCATAAACAGAGGCACCTGCATGTCCCTTGCTCAAAATAAAGCGGTCCCTGCCGTCCCAGTCGGGATTTTTACTGTCAAATTTCAGTATATCGGTATAAAGCACGCCCATAATATCCGCAACAGAAAGTATCGCGCCTATGTGGCTTCCTCCCGATAAATAAGTCATTTCGATTCCGTGGCGTCTTATAAGCCACGCAAGCTCTTTGCTCGTCATTTTTATTCCTCCTAAAACCTTTTACTAACCTACTCCAAATACAAGATTTATAAATTTGGGATGATATTTAAACTTGTTGTACACCCACAAAAACAACAGCGGTAAAGCCAAGCCCATTACAAACATCGAGGGCAATGTTATATACCAATGCAAGTGCATTAATCTGTTTAAAATAACCTCCGTTGCCGCTTGGCACGGCCATGAAATTATATAAACCGTAAATGTTTTCCCGTCAAGATAATCAAGCATTTTACAGCCGATCTTCTCAAGCGAAACGGAAACAAACAACACCGTATAAATCATCGGCAGCGCTATAACTACCGTTGTTATATTTCTGTTAATCTCAGCAGAATAAAAATTGTTTAGACAAATAAATATGTAAAAAGCTACTGCGAATGCCGTTGCCGCAAACGCGACGGGCATTTTAAAAAACCTGTCCTTTTTT
The DNA here is from genome assembly GCA_944415425.1 of uncultured Ruminococcus sp. Lineage (GTDB taxonomy): Bacteria > Bacillota > Clostridia > Oscillospirales > Acutalibacteraceae > Ruminococcoides. The sequence goes on from CALYBP010000053.1 coordinate 1,557, forward strand.
TGTATAATAATATTGCAGGATGCTATGCCGATACAAAAATAAACAAGCTCTTTGCATATATCCTTGACAGCCAGCCAATCTGTGTTTATAGGAAACACGGCAAGGACAAAAGTTAATGCAGTCAGCAATGAAAACATCCATTTACTGTTATAGCATTTTAAAATTGCGTAAGAAACAATATAAATTATAAGCAGAGTCGGTAAAAACCAAAAATGCCCCCAAACATTCAGTCTGGGATTAAATATTGTTTCAAAAACATAATACCAGCTAAATGAAACGTCATCACTTACATATGCAGACAAAAGTATCTTAGGTACGATGGCCACCGCAGAAAGCACAAAATAGGGAGTTAAAAATCTAATTAACTTATTCTTTATAAAACTTCCGTACGGTTTTTTTCTTCTGTCAGATGTATATTTAAACAAAAATCCTGCCACAAAAAAGAACAGAGGCATATGAAAGCTGTATATAAATGTTCTTATTTTGTCCACAACAAGCGGCATATCCGACACTCCTGTGGGTGTCGAGTGACCCAATACAACAAGTATTGCACCTATTGCGTAAGCGTACGATATAAATTTAAGTTTACTTGCCTTTTCCATTGATATCTTTTCCCTTACTAAATATAACCTGTAATGTCACTGTGGTAACCTGTATTCACCGACAGCAAATAGAAATATAAAATCAAAACGGCGGTAAAGATATACTTTACAATAACACGCTCTTCTTTTTTAAAACAAATATAAAACAGGTAAGGAATCAAAATCAAATTATATACTTCCGCATAAATCGGAAGTCTTCCTATTAAAATACCGCTTGTAAATATTCCTACAAAGTAGAGAGAAGCGGCAATAAGCGACATATTTATGCATATGGGCAGAAGCTTGTTTTTCTCATAGTAAGGAATTAACATTTCCCGTTTCCAATAGGCGACAAACGGCGGTATTGCCGCAAACAAAAACTTAAGCGGATGAACTCCGTCATCTTCCTCAAACTGCGATGTCGCACCCGCATAAGCCGTATTTCCCAACGCGCTGTCAACTCCGCTGAAAAAGGGTTCGGCAAACACGCATATCAGTATTATCGCAACAATAAAGAATATAATCTTTTTGTCCCACGGTCTGCTCCTCGTAACAAAATATATAGGAATCATCAAAAGAGCAGTAAGATGAAAAGTTGATAAAATCAACACAAGTACCGTAAATTTTATAAATTTGCCTTCAACTATCAGATTGCAACACAAAAACAGTATCGCAACACAAATGAACTGACGCATACCGTTTATCATCCAAGTATAAGTCAGAAGCGACATAAACAAAAATGAGCTGTAAAAGAAATCACATGAGTACTTTCTCAAAACAACCATGACACATACGCCTGAAATAACGGCAATCGCCATGAGCCAAATTTGCGAATCCTGAGAAATAAAGCATTTAAAAATGATATTAAAAATATCAAAACCGGGGTTTTTGCCCTCCCAGTCTATCTCACTCCACGCCTGGGAAAAATTTGCGGATACACCGTTAAACATACCTATATACGCAGTCGTGTCAGCAACATACTTTCGCATGCCGATCCAAAATATGAAATACGCAAAGACAACAATTGCATATGCAATCGGTATTTTTTTCTGAATACCCTGCTGTATATTATATTCCGTGAGCATAACCTCTTCTTTGTGAGCCAAGGAATAAAATATATAAACCAGAGGCACCCACAAAAGCATTGACCAGTAAATTAACATCTATCAACGACTCCAAACAAGGCTTGCAAACTTATGTGGTTGCAAAATCCTCATTTTCTGAATTTAATTTTTGAACATATCTATTATGTTCTTCAATAATGGGCATTACTTCCTTCGGGACCTTATCGGAACGAGTAATAACCTTATATACCGTCCAAAAAATCAGCCTTATATCACCGAAAAACGAGTGATGCTCCCTGTAATAAAGCTGAAGCTTTAGCTTTAGCGGTCTTATGTATTTAAGATACGCCACATCAGGATCAACCGCCTTTGTAAAGGTCTCAAACTGCGCAATATTAGCCATACTCGCGTAGTCGGTAATACCGGGCTTTAAATCAAGTATTTTCTTTTCTTCCTCAGTATACATATCTACATACACTCTAAGCTCAGGGCGCGGTCCCACAAAGCTCATATCACCGATAAAAACATTTATGAGCTGAGGAATTTCATCAAGCTTTGTTTTTCTGAGAAAATGACCTGTACGCGTAATTCTGTCGTCATTATCGCCGACATTCCACTTGCCTTTGCCCTCGCAGTCCTTTATCATAGAGCGGAATTTGAAAATCCTAAAAGTTTTTCCGTTTTTGCCGACCCTCGGACCTCTGAAAAATACGCCTCCGGGGCTATCCGAAACTATCATAATCGAAAGAACCAAAAAAACGGGAGAAAGCAATATAAGCCCAAAGCCGCTTGCTACAATATCAAAAAGTCTTTTCATAAAATACAACTCCGAAAAATCACATATTTGCTCCGTCAACGGGTATTACCGCTCCCGGCATAAAGGAAGAAAGCTCACTTGCCATAAACAGTACCACATCAGCAATTTCCTTAGGCGTGCCGAATCTGTTTATTGCCTGATGATGTCTCAAAAAGTCCTCAACGCGCGGATGGCTCTCTTTTACAAACTTATCCCAGTAGCTTCCCTCAAACGCAACAGCACCCGGCTCAACTGCGCTCAACACCACGCCTTTAGGAGCAAGTGCACGGCCAACCGTCGTTACATATGCGTTCAAAAACGCCTTTGCCGAAGCGTACAGCGGATTTCCCCTAAGCATAACCGCAGAGATAGACGAAATCTGAACAACTCTGCCCCAACCCTTTTCAATCATGGGCGGAATAAGCACGCTGTTCATGTCAATTGACGCAACCGCATTGAATTTTAGCGCATAGTTCCAGTCGTCTGCGCCTCCAAGCGGATCTCTGCTTATAAGAGAACCTCCTACATTGTGAATAACAATATCAAAGTTTCCGTATTTATCTATAAGACTTTGCGCAAACGCCTTTGTGTCACATGCCATAATATCCTCAATTACATACTCAAATGACGGACATCCGAGACTCAGACATTCATTTTTAACGTCGCACATTAAATCCTCACTTCTTGCGATTGCAACTATATTAGCCTTTTCACCTGCAAACGCATTGGCTATTCCGCGACCTATACCTTTGCTTGCGCCTACAATAAGCACATTTTTGTTTTTAATACCCAGCTCCAAAACGCACACCTCTGTATAAAAAATATAAAAAAAATCCAATATTTATATAAAATTATACCACATACACGAATAAATATCAATATCTTTGAGTTTTTTGCACGATTACTGACAATTTACACAGCAACAGTTTGACAAAAACACGGCTTTTAATTTAAAATATGTTTAACCGCAAATAAATTCGTTTATAAAAAACGAGGTAAAACAATGAAAAAAATACTCAAACCCAAAAGAATTATTTTAATAATTATTGCCGTTTTGCTTGTTTTAACGCTCCTATACGGACTTTACTGTTCCAATACATTAACAATTCAAAGCTACTCTTTGAAATCCGATAAAACCGATGCCAAAATTAAATTTGTATTTATATCAGACCTCCACAACAAGGAGTACGGAAAAAATAACATTGACCTTATATCAAAAATCAAGGAACAATCTCCCGATTTTATCGCCGTCGGCGGTGATATGGTAAGCAAGTACTCCTCGACTGACAGCGTAATGAAAGAACTTTTACAAAACCTTGCAAAAACGGCCCCCACCTACTGCGTGCTGGGCAACCATGAATTAACTCTTGCAGAGCAAATTGACTTCAAATCGGATATTAATTCAACAGGTGCAAAACTGCTTGACAACGACTCCGTCACCCTTGACATAGACGGTGATGAAATATTACTCGGAGGTATGTCGGATTTTCCGTATTACGAATTTAACGCTCCCGACTTTGACACCGAAGAAAGGTATTTCTGGGAAGACTTTAAGGAAAACTCAAAAAACCGCTTTTCAATTCTGCTTAATCATCAGCCCGAATACCTAAGCGACATAACACAAGACTGCAACATTGACTTAATTATGTGCGGACACACTCACGGGGGTCTTATACAGATTCCGTTTGTCGGTGGGGTGTTCGCCCCAAATCAAGGATTATTTCCGGAATATGACAAAGGCGAATTTGACCTAAACGGTACAAAAATGATAATATCCGCAGGTTTGGGCGACGCCTATCCTGTTTTAAGGATGAACAACTGCCCGGAAATCACGGTGGTTAATATAAACTGACTATCCAAGCACCGCTTTTGCGGTATCTACGCTTTCTTTCGCGTCTTTGCAGTAATAATCGGCACCGATTTTCATAGCATAATCTTTTGTAAGAACTGCACCGCCCACAAAAACAACGCACTTGCTCGTGCCGTCGGGGTTTTGCAGTTCTTTTCTTTCTCTTATAAGCTTTATTGTGTCTTCCATACTCTTAAGCGTTGTCGTCATAAGAGCGGAAAGTCCAATCATTTTTATATTCTGCTCAACGGCAGTATCTACAATAAGTTGAGGGTCAACATCTCTGCCCAGGTCCACCACCGTGTAACCGTAGTTATCAAGCAAAACCTTTACAATATTCTTTCCTATATCGTGAATATCGCCTTTTACCGTGGCAAGGATTATCTTACCTCGGCTCACGGGCGAACCGCTTGTTTTTGAAATATGCTTTTTAATGACCTCAAAGCACTCCTGTGCAGCATTTGCACTTTGAATAAGCTGGGGAAGAAAGATTTTGTTTTTCTCAAAATCATCCCCCACTCTGTCAAGTGCGGGAATCAGCATTTCATTTACTATCTGCATTGCGTCCGTGCTTTCAAGCAGCTTTTCGGTGATAGAAGCGCCCTCGCTTTTCAGCCCGTTATATACGGCAGTAAATATATCAACCTCCGTATTTTCCTTAACGGCGGGCTTTACAGCATTGCCGTAAGCAGAAATAAACTCAAGCGAGTTTTTATCTGTTCCCGACAGTACCCTGTATGCACGGACAGCACCGGTCATAACCTCGGCATTCGGATTGATAATGGGAAGATCAAGCCCCTCCTCAAGCGCCATTGTTAAAAATGTGCTGTTTACAAGCTCACGGTTCGGCAAACCGAAAGAGATATTGGAAACACCCAGACAGGTTTTGCAGCCAAGCTCCGTTTTCACTCTGCGAAGGGCTTTCAGCGTTTCACGGCAGGCGTCCTGCTCTGCGGAAACCGTAAGAGTAAGACAGTCAATATAAACATCACGCCTGTCAATTCCGAGCTTTTCGGCACGCTCTACAATCCTTTTTGCAATTTCAAACCTTCCCTCGGCTGTTTTAGGAATGCCGTTTTCATCAAGAGTAAGTCCAACGACAGACGCACCGTATTTTTTTACAAGAGGCAAAACCTCACTCAGACTTTTTTCCTCGCCGTTTACTGAGTTTACAATAGGTTTTCCGTTGTAGTAACGCAGACCCGCCTCAAGCACGTCGGGCTTAGTCGAATCAATCTGGAGCGGGGCGTCACACACGCTCTGTATCGCCTTTATAACTCTAACCATCATTTTCTTTTCGTCAATTTCGGGATGACCTACATTGACATCAAGAATTTCTGCACCTGCACCCGTCTGGCTGAGCGCCTGTGTGAGAATGTAATCAATATTATTGTCAACAAGCGCCTGCTTAAACAGCTTTTTGCCCGTAGGATTTATTCTCTCTCCTATAATTCTTGGAGAGTTTATCTCAACCGACGTACTTGCGCTGCAAACAGTTGTGTCAACACTCTTTTTCTGAGGCTGATAATGCTCGTGCTCAAGCACTTTCTTTATTTCCTTGATGTATTCCGGAGTTGTACCGCAGCACCCTCCTATTATTTTTACGCCATACTTTAAGAGCGATAAGACGCAATCGGCAAATTTATCGGGAAGTATGTCGTACTCATTGCTGTTGGGGTCGGGAAGTCCCGCGTTTGCCTTTATAACTATCGGCAAATCAGTATATTTTGAAATTTCGCTTACTACTCCCTCAAGCTCATCGGGACCGAGCGAGCAGTTTACGCCCAAAGCGTCAACTCCGAGTCCGCTCAGCGTTACAGCCTGAGCTGCGGGAGAAACACCTGTAAATGTTCTGCCGTTTCTCTCAAACGTCATCGTTGCGATAACGGGTTTTGAGCTGTTTTCCTTTGCCGCAAGGACTGCCGCCTTTAGCTCATACAAATCTGTCATAGTTTCAAAAACGATCACATCGGCATCGTTTCCCGCAATTATTTGCTCCTTAAAATATTCGTAAGCGTCATCAAAGCTCAAAGAACCGGCAGGCTCCAAAAGCTGACCTATCGGTCCTATGTCAAGAGCCACCAGACAGTCCGTACCCTTAACGGCATTTTTTGCATTTGAAATACCGCTTTTTATAATTTGCTCAACAGAATACCCGCTGTCCTTTAGCTTATATGCGTTTGCGCCGAAAGTGTTTGAATACACTATGTCAGAGCCTGCGTCGGCATACGCCTTGTGAAATGACTCAATAAGTTTTGGGTGGGTAATATTAAGCGTTTCGGGCACAGATTCATAATTTACGCCGCTTTTTTGTATAAGCGTTCCCATTGCCCCGTCAAGGAGTACAAATTCCTTTGAATCTAAAAATCTCTTAAAGTCCACAATGTTCTCCGTTTCTTCTGAATTTACATCTGTCCCTCATATTGCAGATGGCACAGCCTCTTTTTTTTCGCTCTATCGGATTACTTGAAAGGCCCATAACGGCAGTAACCGATTTTGTGGGAATCAAAAGGCAGTTTTCGTTAACCGTCAAACCGATTTTGCGCGGAGCGTCAAGCATTGAAATAATGCTTTTTTGAAGCTCAATAGGATAATCACCGTATCCCGGGCTGAATCTGAAAGTCTGATAATAGCCCTTGTATTTTTCAGCAATCACATCGTCAAACTTAGAGCAAACCTGCTCAACGGCAACGCTTGCAAAGCTGTCAAGCACAACTGCCTTTGCCATATCGGAAATCTGGTTTATTCTAATTAACCTATCAACCTCGGCGCCTACGGTCGCGCACATTACAATCACCTTTTCACAACCTGCAAGGTGATTTTTAATATCTTTGCCCTGCCAAAGGTCAAAGTCTTTTATGTCCTTTTCAATGTATAAATATTTAGGGCTTGCACTTTCAAGTATTTTGCTTTCACATTCGTCCATAAGCCTGTCCATTCGGTAATTAAGCGAAATTCCCGAACCTCCGAGGTAACGAACAGCCTCGTTCCTGTTAAGTTTTTCAAGCTGTATCATAAAAGGCTCACTACCGCTTCGGAAATTTTTCTTGCGACAAAAGGATTGTTCATCGTGTAAAGGTGAATACCGTCAACTCCGTTTGCAAGCAAATCGACAATTTGCTCCACCGCATACGCAATGCCGGCGTCGCGCAATGCTTCCGGCTTTGATTCATACTTTTGCATAACCTTTACAAACTTTGGCGGCAAGCTTGCGCCGCACATCGACACCATTCTTTCAATTTGGCTCTTGTTTGTTACAGGCATAATACCGGCCTCGATAGGAACATTTACTCCCGCAATTTTAGCTCTTTCCACAAATCTGTAAAATACAGAGTTGTCAAAAAACAACTGACTTATAAGGTGCTGAGCACCTGCGTCAACCTTTTTTCGTAAATTTAAAATATCCTCTACCTCATCCTTAGCTTCAAGATGCACCTCGGGATAACATGCTCCCCCTATATCAAAACCGCCGTATGATTTTATATATTCGCACAGATCGCTGGCATAAACAAAATCTTTTTTCGGCTCAATTCCCTCAACTATGTCGCCTCTGAGGGCAAGAATATTTTCTACATTATTGCTCTTAAAGTCCTCAAGCGTAATATCTATATCATCTTTCGAGCTATTTACGCAGGTAAGGTGCGCAACTGACTCTACATTAAAATGATTTTTTATTTTTGACGCAATTTCACAGGTTCTGCTGTGACCGCCTGTTCCCCCTGCTCCGTACGTTACGCTGATGAAATCAGGCTTTAATGCGCAGATCTCCTCAAGCTTGCTGTACACCGATTCAATGGGGGAATTCTTTTTCGGAGGAAAAACCTCAAACGACAAAACCGCTCTGTCGCTGTTACTGAATATATCGGAAATTTTCATCTTTGTCACCTCGGATTTTGCTTATCTC
>CALYBP010000054.1 GCA_944415425.1 uncultured Ruminococcus sp.
ATTTTATGCACGAAGCTCCTCTGCGTCCTTGTCAGCCATACATTCAACAAGAACGGCCTTTTGAGCATGGAGGCGGTTTTCTGCCTCTTCAAAAATCTCATTAGCGTGCTCTTCAAATACATCGGCGGTTATTTCCTCGCCGCGGTGAGCGGGCAGACAGTGCAGAACCATGCAGTCCTTATTTGTAACTTCCATAAGCTCTTTGTTGACCTGATAGCCTGCAAATGCGGCTTCACGGATTTTCTTTTCTTCTTCCTGTCCCATTGACGCCCAAACATCTGTGTACACAACATCTGCGTTCTTAGCCGCCTCTGACGGGTCGGTAACAATTTCAAATTTGTCACCGTACTTTTTGCCGAATTCAATAATATTATCAGGCGGCATATAACCCTCGGGACAAGCGGCCGAAAAGCTCATGCCCACGCTCAGACAGCCTACAATAAGAGAGTTCATCATATTATTTCCGTCGCCGATAAAGCACATTTTAAGTCCCTCAAGCTTGCCCTTGAATTCACGGATTGTCATAAGGTCGGCAAGCACCTGACATGGGTGGCAGTAATCCGTAAGTCCGTTAATAATCGGAATTGAGCCGTACTCCGCAAGCGCCTCAACCTCGCTCTGCTTAAAAGTACGAATCATAATTGCGTCAAGAAAGCGTGACAAAACCCTTGCGGTATCCTCAACAGGCTCTCCCCTGCCGATTTGCAAATCATTTGACGAGAGAAACAGCGGATAACCGCCGAGCTGGGTCATACCCACTTCAAACGATACACGGGTACGGGTGCTTGATTTTTCAAAAATCATTCCGAGAGTTTTGCCTTTTAGATATTTATGCTCTATGCCGTGCTTCTGCTCATATTTAAGCTGATCGGCAAGGTTTAATGTATTTATGATTTCCTCTGTTGACCAGTCCTCAAGTTTAAGTAAATGCTTCATATCAGTTGTTCTCCTTTAATGTTTTATCAAGTATTTTAACAGCCTCGTCAATCTCATCGTAAGAGATAACAAGCGGCGGCAGCATTCTCAGTAAATCCTTTGCGGTGATGATGAGAAGTCCGTTTTCAACGCATTTTACAGCAATATCGTGAGCGTCTCCGCTTTTTAGTTCAACGCCTATCATAAGACCCATTCTGCGTACGGATTTTACATCATCAAGCTCCGAGAGCTTCTTTTCAAAATACTCGCCCTTTTTATTTACTTCATCCATAAAGCCGTCTGCGCAAACACGGTCAAGCACATAATTTGCGCCCGCGCAAACAACGGGATTCGCGCCGAAGGTCGTGCCGTGAGTTGACGGCGACATAACATCCTTGAGCTTCTCGCCGCACATACAAAGTCCAATGGGAAGTCCTCCGCCGAGTCCCTTTGCCACAGTCATCAAATCGGGCAAAATGCCGTAGTTTTCAAATGCAAACAGCTTGCCCGTTCTGCCTACGCCCGTCTGAACCTCGTCGATTATTACGAGTATATCGTTTTCGTTACAGTATTTTACCAGCGACTGAACATAGTCTTTATCAAGAATGTTTACTCCGCCCTCGCCCTGTATAAGCTCAAGCATAACGGCGCAGGTTTTTTCACTTACCGCAGCTTTAAATTTATCAAGACTGTCAGCCTCAACATAAGTAAATCCATGTGTAAACGGAAAAAAGAAATTGTGAAATACATCCTGTCCCGTCGCAGAAAGAGTAGTAACCGTTCTGCCGTGAAAGGAATTTTTCAGCGTTATAATTTCGTTTCTGCTGTCGCCGTACTTGTCAAAGCTGTATTTGCGCGCAATCTTTATGGCACACTCGTTTGCCTCCGCTCCGCTGTTACCGAAGCAAACCTTTGAAAGACCCGTCAGATTACATAGCCTCTGTGCAAGAGTGCTCGGCTGTTCGCTGTAAAAGTAGTTTGACATATGCTGAATAGTGGCCGCCTGTTTTGAAACTGCCTCAACCCAGCCGTCGTCGCAGTAGCCGAGACAGTTTACACCTATGCCCGAAGATACATCAAGATATTTCTTGCCGTTTTCGTCATAAGCATATACGCCCTTGCCGCTTTTAAGTGCAACATCGTACCTGCCGTAGGTATGCATTATATATTTTAAATCTTTTTCCTTTGTATTCAAAACTCACTCACCCCGTCCTATGTTTTCGTTGTTAAATGAATAGACAAAAACATCGTCACGCTTTTCAAATCCGAAATCACGCCAAAAGCTCTGTCCCGTTTCATTGTTCTGATAGCAAAAAATATGCGTTTTATCTATCCCCTGCGACTTTATCATTTCAACAGCCTTTTGTGCAAGGGCGTGCCCGATACGCTTTCTTCTGTATTCGGGAAGCACCGCCATATGATGGATAAATCCCCGTCTGCCGTCGTGACCCGCAAGAACCGTGCCTACAATTTTTCCGTCAATTACGGCAACCTGGCTCATGCCCTTGTTGTGTTTTAGATAACGCTCCATTTGCTCTCTGTCGTCGGCTTTTGAAAGCGCACGCTTCGATGTCACCTGCCACATTGCAAAAACCTCATCGTAGTCGTCTATTGTCATTTCCCTTATAAGCATGTTAACCCCATAAAAATATATTTGTAAGTCAGTACAAAAACAGCCCTCAAAGCCTTTAATAAAACATTGTGCCTATTCCCTCGTCACAAAACAGCTCAAGCAAAATCGAATGTTCCAGTCTGCCGTCAATAATATGGGCACGGTTTACGCCGCTGCGCACAGCCTCAACACAGCAGTCAATCTTGGGAATCATTCCGCCCTTGATTATGCCGTCACGCTTGAGCATGGGAACCTCGCTGACATTTACAACCGAAATGAGCGAATTGTCATCGTTTACATCTCGCAAAAGTCCTCTTATATCCGTCATCAAAATAAGCTTTTTCGCACCGAGCTTAGCGGCTATCTGTGCCGCCGCGAGATCAGCGTTGATGTTGTAAACATTTCCGTCATATCCTCCCGCTACCGTTGCCACAATCGGGATATATCCGTTTTGCATGGCGTTTTGGAGCGGTTCGGGATTTACCTCCTTTATTTCGCCCACATAGCCCAAATCAACGCCTGATACAAGCTTTTCAGCCATAAGAAGACTGCCGTCAAGTCCGCAAAGGCCGAGCGCCTTTCCGCCGTGTCTTTCAAGAAGCTGAACAAGGCTCTTGTTTACCTTGCCCGCAAGCACCATCTGCACGATGTCGATGGTTTCCTTGTCTGTGACACGCATACCGTTTTCAAAACGGCTTTCCTTGCCCACCGCATCAAGCATTGCGTTGATTTCGGGGCCGCCGCCGTGCACGAGAACAACATTGATTCCGACAAGCTGCATGAGGACTAAATCGCTCATTACCGCCGCCTTTAGCTCCTCGTTAATCATTGCGTTGCCGCCGTACTTTACAACGATTGTTTCGCCCGCATATTTTTTGATATACGGCATTGCCTGTATTAAAATTTTTGCTCTTTGTGATGTATCCATTTTATATCATTCCTATTTTTAAGGTAGTGTATTCTCCGTGATTATGTTCGGTAATCGCCGTTTATTTTTACATAGTCGTATGTGAGATCGCATCCGTAGGCTTCGGCACAGCCGTCGCCGTCGCCGAGCGAAACAAGGATGTTTATCTCTTTTTCAAGCAAAATTTCCTTTGCCTTTTCTTCGGAAAACTCAACGCCCGCACCGTTCTCGCAGACAAGTATTTCTCCCTTGCAGGACTTAAACGAAACCCGAACCTTGCTTATGTCAACATCGGCTCCGCTGTAACCGATTGCACACAGCACTCTGCCCCAGTTTGCGTCCGCTCCGAACATAGCCGCCTTTAAAAGACTTGAGCATATAATGCTCTTTGACACGCAGACTGCGTCCTTTTTAGTCTTTGCCCCGCTGACATTGCAGACAAGCAGCTTAGTCGCACCCTCGCCGTCGCCGGCAAGCTTTTTGGCAAGCGATTTAAACGCCTCGGTAAGCCCCTCAACAAACACTCTGTAATCATCGTTTTTTTCGGTAACAGGCTCGTTGCCCGCAAGCCCCGAAGCCATAATCGCAAGCGTATCGTTTGTTGACGTATCGCCGTCAACGCTAACCATATTATAGCTGTCCTCAACAGCCTCACGCAGCGCCTCTTCAAGCATTTGCGAGGAAATTGCCGCATCCGTTGTAACAAAAGAAAGCATCGTACCCATATTGATATGAATCATTCCGCTGCCCTTTGCTATTCCGCCCACGGTTACCTTTTTGCCGCCGAGCGTCATCTCCATCGCCATTTCCTTTTTGACGGTATCGGTAGTCATTATCGCCTCCGCCGCATTGGTACCTCCCTCTTTTGAAAGCGTACCCTTCATCATCTCAACGCCCTTTATAACAGGCTCTATCGGCAGAGGCTGTCCGATTACTCCCGTTGAAGCGACTATGACATCGTCGGGATTAACCGAGAGTGCGTCTGCCGCTGTTTTGCACATTTTTTCTGCAATCTCAACACCGTCTGAGTTGCAGGTATTTGCATTGCCCGAATTTACAATTACAGCCTGTGCAATGCCGTTTTCAAGATGCTTTTTCGTAACCTCAATAGTCGCGCTCTTTACAAGATTTTTTGTGTAAACCGCCGCCGCCGTGCAAGGCTTTTCGCAGTAAATAAGTGCGAGATCACGTTTTGTTTTGTTTGACGGCTTGATTGACGCACACACGCCCTGCGCCGTAAAGCCCAGCGGCGATGTTACGGTACCGTCAATAAATTTAAAATTTTGCATTTTATCAATCCTTAGCTTAATTCGTCCCTGATTTTGCGCATATCACATATGGAGTTACACAAGCAAGGCAGTAAAGTTACCTTTACCTACGCTTGCAAAATAAACTCTGTATTAAAAAGCAGGCGGCACTATCAAAAGTCCTGTCTTTTCGTCAAGGCCGAAGATTATATTCATATTCTGGATAGCCTGTCCTGCCGCACCCTTTACCATATTGTCGATAGCGGCGCAGGCAATGAGTTTGTTTGCACGCTTGTCGTGATGAATTGAAATATCGCAGAAATTAGAATACTTAATGTTGTGAATATCGGCGCACTTGCCGTCGTCGAGCAGTCTTACAAAATACTCGTCCTTGTAGTAATCCTCATAAGCCTTTCTTATCTGTTCAAAGGTCACGCCCTCTTTAATATCGGCATAAACCGTCGCAAGGATTCCCCTGTTTACGGGAAGAAGATGCGGAACAAAGGTGATCGTCACCTTTTCGCCCGAAAGCTTTGAGAGCGTCTGCTCAATTTCGGGAGTATGGCGGTGAGAAGCTACCTTGTAGGCGTGAAAACCCTCGTTTAACTCGGGGAAATGATTGCCCTGCGTGGGTTTTCTTCCCGCACCCGTCACACCGCTCTTGCAGTCGCAGATAATTCCCTTTGTTTCAATAAGTCCGTTTGCTATTGCGGGAGCTATCGCAAGAGGAGAGCAAGTCGTATAACAACCCGGATTTGCAATGAGCTTTTTGCCCTTTATTTCATCTCTGAAAAACTCGGGCAAACCGTAGACAGCCTGCTTGTGAAGATTTTTGTCAAGGAATGTTCCGCCGTACCATTCGGTATACTCCTCCTCGCTTTCAAGTCGGAAATCCGCTCCCAGGTCGATAAACGCCTTGCCTGCGTTTATGCACTTTTCGGCAAGCTCCTGCGAAAGTCCGTGAGGAAGGGCGGCAAATATAACATCGCTCTTTTCAACGACTGCGTCCTGGTTTTCACATATCATATCGTTTAAAAACGAATATGACGGGTAGACATCGCTTATTTTTTCACCCTCAAACGAAACCGAGCTTATCGCCGAAATTTCAGCTTCGGGGTGAGTTGAGAGCAAGCGGACAAGCTCTGCGCCCGCATAGCCTGTTGCACCTACTATTCCTGCTTTTATCATTTAATTCATCTCTTTCTGTTCACATTTTAAGGAAGCCAAAAAAGCAAATCTAAAATATTTCCTAATGTTCCCACCGGGTCAGTTGTTAGTCTACAGATCTTAATTACACTGCTTACAGTTAGGTAAATACAAATCATACAGACCGCAAAACCTATCACGCCATCAGGAAGAAAGAAAAAAATAAATTCCAAAATTAAAACGGTCAAACTGACAGCCAAAACAAGCAGATATAATATTAACTTTTTGACTTTTTCCTTATCAATCGTATGTTTTTTATACCTTTTGTTTTTCATTGATACTCTTTATTTTAATCAGCAAAACAAATTCGGGCTACACATCACACCCAAATTCATACGTGAGTTCTAACCTACTTAACTGCCCTGTAACCCCATAAGCCTCATAGGCTGTATGGCGTCATTTATTTTTATAATTTTTCCGCTATCTCGGCAACACGCTTTGCCTGTGCCTTGACATTTGACGACGCTGGGCCGCCGAACACGGTACGCTCGTTTGTACAGCGTTCAAGCGATATTGCACTGTAAACATCATCAGTAAATACATCGCATACCTTTTTGTACTCGTCAAGCGGGAGATTTTCAAGGTCGGTTCCAAGCTCAATACATCTTGCAACCAACTCTCCCGTAGCCTTGTAGGCATCTCTGAACGGTACGCCGTGCTTTGTGAGCCAATCGGCACAGTCGGTCGCATTGATAAAGCCGCCTGCCGCCGCTTTTCTCATATTTTCGGGGATAACACGCATGGTATCAAGCATCGGAGTAAAGGCCGTAAGGCACATTTTTACGGTATCAACTGCGTCAAAAATTGCCTCCTTATCCTCCTGCATATCCTTGTTGTACGCAAGGGCGGTTCCCTTCATAATTGTGAGCAATGTCATATTGTCGCCGAAAACTCTGCCGCTTTTTCCTCTTACAAGCTCCGCAATGTCGGGATTCTTTTTCTGCGGCATAATCGAAGAACCTGTTGAGAATGCATCGTCAAGCTCAATAAACTTGAATTCCCAGCTGCACCACAAAATCATCTCTTCCGAAAAGCGGGAAAGATGCACCATAATTATCGAAAGAACAGACGCAAACTCGATGCAGAAATCCCTGTCGGACACGCCGTCGAGGGAATTGTTTGTAATTCTCTCAAAACCGAGCAGTTCTGCCGTAATCGTTCTGTCAATCGGGTAAGTCGTACCCGCAAGCGCACAAGAACCGAGGGGCATTTCATCCATTCTTTTAAGGCAGTCCTCAAGTCGGGAAACGTCTCTCAAAAGCATTTCGCCGTATGCCAAGAGGTGATGACCGAAGGTAATCGGCTGTGCTCTTTGAAGATGAGTATAGCCCGGCATAACGGTTTCGCTGTACTTTTCCGCTTTGTCGGCGATAACCTTAATCAAGTCGACCACAAGTTTTTTGACATTTACAACCTCTTTTTTAAGATACAGCTTTATGTCGAGCGCCACCTGGTCGTTTCGGCTGCGTGAGGTGTGAAGTCTTTTGCCGTTGTCGCCGATTCTTTTTGTCAGTTCTCCCTCGACAAAGGTGTGAATATCCTCGGCTTCCATATCAAACGGCAACGCACCGCTTTCGATGTCGGCAAGAATTCCCTTTAAACCCTGCACAATGTCCTCGGACTGCTCCTCGGTGATTATTCCGCATCTGCCGAGCATCGTAGCGTGGGCGATACTGCCCTCAATATCCTCTCTGTACATTCTGCTGTCGAATGAAATAGAGCTGTTAAAGTCATTTGTTGTTTTTGAAAGCTCCTTTTTGAAGCGGCCTTTCCATAACTGCATAGTTTTAATTCCTTTTCCTGTAAATTAATTTAATGTAAATATACTAAATACTGTCAAAATAAAACGACGGTTATCTTCCTTTAAACACAAAGTGAAGTGCCGCTGAGAAGATACCTAATGCCGCCGCAACAGGGAGCCAAAAAAAGATATAAGCCGCAGCAAGCATTGATGAGCCGAAACTTTTGTCTGCTATGTAGAAAAAAAGTACGGCTGCCCCGACGATAAACGCTAAAATAATATCAACTGCCGCAAATATAAGGAACGGTGATTTTCTGTTGCCGTTTCTCTTTGTGACAAAATAAATCACGCCCGTAACAACGGCAATAATCAAAGCAAGTATTACCGCAAAAATCGCATAATATCTCATAAAAATAAAACCTGTAAAAACACTTATCGGGGCAGAGAAAAACCCTGCCCCATTATTGTATTGATCAAAAGTTTACTTTTACAGTCTTACTTGATAAGGCCTTTCTTTGCGCGAACCTTGATCGGAAGTCCGAAGAGGTTGATGAATCCTGCGCTGTCGTTCTGATCGTAAACCTCGTCCTCGTCGAATGTTGCGATCTCCTCGTCATAGAGTGAATACGGACTTGTTACGCCTGCGTCAATGATGTTGCCCTTGTAAAGCTTTAACTTAACGTCGCCTGTTACATACTCCTGAGTGCTGTCAACGAATGCCGACATAGCCTCACGCAAGGGGGTGTACCACTTGCCGTCGTAAACAAGGTCTGCAAAAGTGTTTGCAAGATTCTTCTTGTAGTGAAGAGTATCCTTGTCAAGGCAGATTTCCTCAAGCTTATTGTGAGCGGCATAAAGGATTGTGCCGCCGGGGGTTTCGTAAACGCCCCTTGCTTTCATACCAACAAGACGGTTTTCAACAATATCCGTAATACCTACGCCGTTTCTTCCGCCGATTTCATTGAGCTTTTTAATCATCTCAACAGAACCGACAGCCTCGCCGTTAAGCTTTGTGGGAATACCCTTTTCAAAAGAAATTGTAATGTACTCAGGCTTATCGGGAGCCATTTCGGGAGAAACGCCCAGCTCAAGGAAGCCCTCCTTGTTGTACATCGGCTCGTTTGCGGGATCCTCAAGATCAAGACCCTCGTGGCTCAAGTGCCAGAGGTTTTTATCCTTGGAATAGTTTGTTTCACGGTTAATCTTGAGCGGAATATTCATTTTCTCCGCATATTCTATTTCTTCCTCACGGGACTTAAACTCCCATGTCCTCCACGGAGCGATAATCTTCATATCGGGAGCATAAGCCTTGATGGCAAGCTCAAAACGAACCTGGTCGTTGCCCTTGCCCGTGCAGCCGTGGCAAATTGCGTCAGCGCCCTCTTTCTTTGCGATTTCAACAAGTCTTTTTGCAATAATCGGGCGTGCAAACGATGTACCGAGAAGATATTTGCCCTCGTAAACTGCGCCTGCTTTAACTGTGGGGAAAATGTAATCCTCAACAAACTCCTTGTTAAGGTCCTCGATGTAAAGCTTTGAAGCACCCGTCTTAATAGCCTTTTCCTCAAGGCCGTCAAGCTCTGTGCCCTGTCCTACGTCACCTGACACAGCGATAACCTCGCAGTTGTCATAATTTTCTTTAAGCCACGGAATGATGATTGAGGTATCAAGTCCGCCGGAATAAGCCAAAACTACTTTTTTAATCTTTTTATCAGCCATAATAAATTCCTCCGAATTCAATAATTTTTAAGTTACAATTACATTATACACGCAAATTTTAAAAAATCAAGTCTTTTTTGAATAAATATTCAACTTTTTTATAATCTCGATTTTTAGGTCTTTTTGTGCTAAAATCACCCCATAATTCCCTTGTAAAGGCTGTTAATATATTCAGCCCTACTTTTACTTCGAGTAAAAATGAATATATGCATTTAAAATGAATATACATAATATTCATTATTTTATTCATTGTAAAACACGCGCGGCGGCGACATAAAAGTTCAAGCGATATATTGAAAACGAATTTTTTTCTGTTATAATTAATTTTGAAACCTATGCA
>CALYBP010000055.1 GCA_944415425.1 uncultured Ruminococcus sp.
CAAACAGAAAGGTTACTGATTGCAGTAACCTTTTTTTAAGTTTACAAGCGTTAAAATATATCAGAAGAGGGACTTGAAGTTAAGCATGCGGAATACAAAAACAGTCCCCCCTGACTGTTTTTTGCGAGAACATTGATGAATTTTTTCGCTCGCAACACGCCGCAGCAAGCGAAAACTTAGCTTTCATTATTATCAACACATTCTACCCTTGCCGATAGAAAACAGCTTAACACTGCGTTTAAGCCGTTTTTGCTATACTTTGCTATACAAGATTATATGCAGTAAATCTTTATAACCGCTTTTAATACTGAAGTACTGTTTTAAATAGCTGAAACGGTATTAATAATACCACTCTGTCAATTTACCACATTATTAACACAACATTATTTATCTTAAAAATATATAAAAAGCTTTGAAGAAAATTATATTCTCCAAAGCTTTTTCTCTATTTACAGCGTAACCGATTTTGATAAAAAAAATAATATTGTGATATATAATTCTATTTCATTGAATGGCAATTAATGTAGTTTAAACGGCAAGTTGTGTCACAATATATTGAATAATCGAGCAATTTATAATATATTATTTACGGACGGTGATGATGTGAAGATCGATATTAAAACAGATAAAAATATTAAAGAAACCGAAATTTCAATTACCTGCAAAAAGATTACTCCTGAAATAGACAGAATCGTATCAGCGGCGATGATAATCAATAAACAAATTACAGTTAAAATAAAAAATGAAACTCTGCTTATTAATCTCGATCAGATTTATTACATTGAGTCCATAGACAGAAAATGCTTTATTTATTCTCGAGACACGGTATATGAATCAAAATCGAAATTATACGAACTGGAAGAACAGCTTAAGCAATACGGTTTTTTCAGAGTAAGTAAATCCTGCCTTGTAAACATAGGTATGATTAAAAGCCTGAAAGCTGAAATAAACCGAAAAATCAGAATCACTCTTAATAACGGCGAACAGTTGATTTGTTCTCGTCAGTATGCAGAAAACTTCAAAAGGATAATGGGGGTAAAGTAAGATGGAAGAAAAGAAAACGATATTTTCATACATAGGTCAAGCATTTACAATATTCGGAATAACAACTCTTATTCTTTGCATATTAAGCCTGCTTTTCGGAGAGGATGGCAAAGATATTTCATCCTTATTTCAACTCGGAACAAATGGACTTACTTTAAAAACTTTATTTGAATTTTTGGGAGTTTCAATTGCAATCACCCTGTTAAGATTTTTGTTTTTTACAGATGTAATTATCAAACGAATGTCAATTTTACTTCGTACAGCTTCAATGATTATCTGCGTAATAGGAATACTTGCCGTATGCATCTGGCTGTTTAAATGGTTTCCTGTTGACAATATTCTTGCGTGGCTGATGTTTTTTATAAGCTTTGGAATCTGTTTTGCAGTAAGCTTGGCTGTTACATCAATAAAAGAGAGAATAGAAAACAAAAATTTAAATGACGCATTATTGAGACTCAAGGAGAATTACAAAAATGAAAGTAATTGAAACTTTCAATATTTCAAAACAATACAGGAACACTACGGTACTTGACAAGATTAATTTAGAAGCAGGTAAAGGCGAAATAGTAGGAGTTTTAGGACCGTCAGGAGCAGGAAAGACCACGCTTATCAATATACTTACAGGGCAGATTAGGGCGGACAGCGGCGATGCATATATTCTTGAAACTTCCTGCGTAAATCTTGACTGCAAAATATATTCAAAAATCGGAATAATGATGGACAGCTTTGGGCTTTATGAAAGACTTTCTGTGTATGAAAACCTTAAATTTTACTCGCAAATTTTTAGAATTTCATCAAACAGAATTGAATATGTGCTAAACAAAACAGGTTTGTACGGTGCAAGAAAAACTTTGGTGCAAAATCTCTCAAAAGGTATGAAAGCAAGACTTAATCTTGCAAGGGCATTTCTCAAGGAAGCAGAGCTGTTGTTTCTTGATGAACCTACCTCCGGACTTGATCCTCAGACAGCACAGCATATTCACGGTCTTATTGAAGAAGAAAAGCAGAAAGGTACTACTGTATTTCTTACTACGCATAATATGCATGAAGCAGAAAAGCTTTGCGACAATATTGCTTTATTATGTGACGGAAAAATTGTTGAGTATGGTAATCCTCAGAAAATTTGTTCAAAATACAATTATATGAATGTTATTGATATTACCCTTAAAAACGGAGAAAAAATCAGCCTCCCAAATTCCCCAAAATCATCTGATAAAATCAAACAGCTCGTTGAATCTGAAAGCATTAAGTCCATTCATTCGTCAGAGCCTAATCTTGAAAATGTATTTCTGCTTCTTACAGGAAAGGTACTTAAACAATGAAAAATATTTTATTTATATTCAGAAAACAG
Source organism: uncultured Ruminococcus sp. (assembly GCA_944415425.1). Classification (GTDB taxonomy): domain Bacteria; phylum Bacillota; class Clostridia; order Oscillospirales; family Acutalibacteraceae; genus Ruminococcoides. The sequence continues at coordinate 2,396 of CALYBP010000055.1, forward strand.
CTAAAAGATTCTCTTAAGAATAAAGCAATTCTCATTCAGTTCATTATGCATCCTTTAATTGCTGCAGTAATGACGCTTTCGGTACATATCGAAAATATGCCGGAAAACTTTTTTGTCTATCTCTTCTCTCCGATGTACATAACTATGGCACCGATCGTAAGTATGTCATCAATCATAGCAGAAGAAAAAGAAAAAAACACACTCAGGGTTTTGCTTATGTCAAATGTAAAATCTTATGAATATTTTATCGGTATAGGCGGGTACATTTTTCTGATTTGTATGTTAGGGGCAGCAGTATTCTGTGTGCTTGGAAAATTTGCAGGAATTGAAATTCTGTATTTTATGGGAATTATGGCTGTTGGTATTTTAACATCAATAGTAATAGGAGGTACAATAGGCACTGCAAGCAAAAATCAGATCTTGAATACTTCAATAACTATGCCTGTTATGCTTGTGTTATCATTTGTTCCTATGCTCTCTCAGTTTAATGATGTAATAAATAATGCAGGCAGAGTGCTGTATTCACAGCAGATTTTTAATCTTATAAATCACACATCAACCCTTGATTTTAAATGTGAAAGCATAATTATTATCGTAGTAAATATTCTTATTTCGGCAATACTGTTTGCAGTACTTTACAGAAAGAGCAAATTTGCATAAACTATATTTAAAGTCTTATCTTTGCCCACAGTGCAGCAAAAAACATCGGATTTGAAATAAATTTCAAGTCCGATGTTTCATTATAGCGTAATATACACCTCACACCCGTCTGTTATGCAGTTAAACTGTGTTAAATATCTTTTTACAAAACACAGTACCGTCACCCTATAATCTGCCGCAATAATAAATTTGCCGCGAGAAATACGATATTTACAACCGTAAACACGAGCAGGTATTTTGCCGTTGAAATATTTTCTTTTTGTATAAATTTAAACGAGATAAGGCTTGCCATAGAAGCGATAAGCGTTCCGAGTCCTCCGATATTTACTCCGATTAAAAGAGCGTTTACATTTTGTGTAAAGCCCGACAAGAGAATGGCACAAGGAACATTTGAAAGCACCTGACTTGCAATAACGCCTATTGCAACCTCGTTGCCTCCCACCGTATTGCACAGCCAGTCGTTAACAGCGCCGATGTTGCCCAAATTTCCTATAAAAATAAACAGGAACACAAACGTCAAAATCAGACTGTAGTCAACCTTTAGAAGCGAGCGTCTGTCAAACAACAGCACCGCAATCACCGTTACCGCAAGCAACGCAATGTAATTTATTATTCTGAATACGCCCAAAATGGAAATTGCAAACAGCACAAAATACATTGCAATAAGCTTTGAATCGTATTTTTGCTCCGAAATATTCGTGACAGGTTTCAGCTCGGCTTTGCCCGAAAATAAAGTAAACACAACAAGCATAACAAACGAAAGCAAAGCGTACGGAAAAATCGTCTGAAGCAAATCGGTAATTTTCATATTAAATGCGGAAAACAAGTACAAATTCTGCGGATTTCCTATCGGAGTAAGCATACTGCCGAGGTTTGCCGCCACGGTCTGCAAGGTTACGGCAAAAATGAGCTTTTTGCTTTGTCCCGCAAGCCTGAGCGTTACGATAGAGAACGGCACAAATGTTATGAGCGAAACATCGTTTGTGATAATCATTGAGCTGAAAAAGCAGAGCAATACAAGTATCAAAATCACCGAACGCATACTTTTTGCGTGATTTAACAGCTTTTGAGCCAATAATTTGAATAATCCGAGTCTGTTAAAACCTGCCATAACCGTCATCAGGCAAAACAGCAGGGACAGCGTGCGAAAGTCTATGTAGCTGAAATATTCTGCGCTCGGCTTTACAAAAAGCATTGATACAAGCGCAAGCAGCAGCGATATGAGCATTACTGCTTCACTCTTTAAAAATTCAAATATTTTATCCATTCCAATCCACCCAAACAATTTACTGACGTATAAATTATATAATACAGAAAATGAATAAGCAAATAAAATCTTTTCAAAATTTACATCGCAAAAATTTTGTGTTAGAATAAACGCAGAAAAGCTATGTTAAAACAACCTAATTGTTCTTGGTATGATATAATCTGATAATCTGTCGGCATAGACATTTCAAGGTTGTAGTTCCCTAATTGTTCTTGGTATGATATAATTCTTTCAATTTTTCTAAGACATCAATTTTAGTTGTAGTTCCCTAATTGTTCTTGGTATGATATAATTTCGTGACAGACGGGATACTGATAAACGATGTTGTAGTTCCCTAATTGTTCTTGGTATGATATAATCGGCAGAGCTTTCTCTGAAAGGTGGTGAGGGTTGTAGTTCCCTAATTGTTCTTGGTATGATATAATATAATTTTAAACTATCCCTTAATTCTATTAGTTGTAGTTCCCTAATTGTTCTTGGTATGATATAATTTCCTGCAGAAGCAGATGTCAATGTTCTTGGTTGTAGTTCCCTAATTGTTCTTGGTATGATATAATATTTTCGGAAAAAACAAAGATGCCGAATATGTTGTAGTTCCCTAATTGTTCTTGGTATGATATAATCCGCTTTATGCAAACAAAAGAGGTCATAATGTTGTAGTTCCCTAATTGTTCTTGGTATGATATAATTTTCGCCCCGGTGAAAACACCGTATATGCAGTTGTAGTTCCCTAATTGTTCTTGGTATGATATAATGAACATATCTATCCCGACTATAGCCTTTATGTTGTAGTTCCCTAATTGTTCTTGGTATGATATAATAACATAGGGGTTTTGTATCAATAAAGTATGGTTGTAGTTCCCTAATTGTTCTTGGTATGATATAATCTATTTTTAAATAACTTATATGGTAAAATGGTTGTAGTTCCCTAATTGTTCTTGGTATGATATAATAGGGAACGAAAATCCCGCATAAACACTGAGTTTATGCGGGATTTTTCATTTTAATTTTTAAGTTATGTGTTCAAAAAACACAGGGATTTTATGTTTTTTCAAAAAATTGAAAGCTGTTCAAACACGCTGTGCTCCTCTTCGTTTACAAGGTTGCCGATTATAAGCTCCATTTTTTCATACTGCTTTTCGGTAATCACCAGCAGCCGAACAGAGCCGTTATCGGGCTTGTTGCTGCGTATTCTTATTTTGTGCTTTTCAACATCGTCGTAGCCGTTGCATATTCGGCAGTAAACGGAGAACTGCACCATAAAATAGCCGTCCTTGAGCAGAAAATTGCGAAACTTGGTTGCGGTTCTTCGCTGAGCCTTGGTTTTTACGGGTAAATCGAAAAATACTATCATTCTCATAAATTTATTCATAGGTATGCTGTTCCAAATCCATTATCTGCGGCAGCAGCAGAGTGCTGTTATTGCCCGTCAGGTATCCGCTCAGACTTTGCACCGTAAGCTCCGCCGCCCGCGAACAAGCAAACAGCCTGTTGTCTATGATAACATTTGCCGAAAGCAAATTCACAAGCTGCGCTTTGATTGCGGTAGTTAGTTCATCTGCATTATGCGAATGTCTTTTTACAAACAAATCCACCACGGGGCGGTAGCACTCGATAATGTCATCGGCAAGGTTAAAATTATTTAATGTGCTTTTGTGAAACAAGCCGATACTCGGTTCAAAGCCATAGACTATGAGATACTTTGATATTGTGCTTCGCAAAACGGCGTAACCGTAATTGAGCATTGAATTTTCGACATTTTCCACGCTTCTTGAAAAGCTTTTGCCGAACAGCAGTTTAAAATACTGCGACGCCGCGACAGCCTCCATATTGGTGCTGTCACCCGACTTTACCTTGTGCTTTATACAGTCTACCGATTCCCAATCAGCTATACCGCAAAGTCTGAGGGCTGAAGCCTGATTTTCTATTTTCCGCATTATTATCTGTTTCCAAAGCTGTTTTTTGCTTGGCAGGCTCATATCAATCTGAGCCCTTAGTACGGAAAGATGCCTTGAATGACGGCTTACAGGCAAAAACACTCCGCACGGCAAATGCTTTTTGTCAGACACATAAAAGGTTATTGCGTATTCCGAAAATTTTGCAAGCAAATATCCGTTTACATTCACCTGCGGATTATCCGCGGCGATACAGTCGATGTCCTCAAGCGGTATTTTAGTGATTTCGCCGTTATCAATTATGAGCTGTTCGTTTTTTACCGAGAGCTTTGCTGCGTTTGCAAGAAAAATATTTCTGTATCCCATTACTTAAATCCCATTCTCTTTTCTTTTGTCACCCTGATTATGTTGCCCAGCACATCCACCTGATATTTTTCAATGGATAATAAACCTTTCACTCCTAAGCTTGGTATCGTATAGGTATTATCATGATTTATTACAGTTATAGTAGCGTTTGATATTCCCGTGCTTTTGTAATAACAGAAAAACTCTTTTGAGGTTATGTTTTTTGCAAGGGTGCTTTCCTTGTTCACAAGTGAAAAGTCCTTATTGTTTTTTGATTTCACCCTGATTAAATCGTTGGGGTAAAGCGAGAACACAAAGTCCTTGTCGTCCATAACTTTCCATTCGTCATAGCTTTTATGAGCCACAATAGCTTTATTTGGAAGATTAGGTTTAACCGTATCGGATACATATATCGGCACAAGATAATATCCCTCGTTTTCAACAAAGAAAACATCAACCCGCACCATAGAACCGTTGTCGGCAACCGCAGTATCCTCCAGAACGGGGACTGTAAGCGTTGCTTTTTCAATTATTTTGACCTTTTTTACAAGCGGGCCTGTTTTTCCCTTGCCCTTAGGCGCATACAAATCCTCTTCAAAAGCCTTTTGAGCGTTGCCGCCGAATGAAACCAGTCTTGCTTTTAACGCGTTGTACAAAAGCATATCTGCCTCGGGATTAAAGTAATCCTTTATTTCGCCGTCTTTGTCGAGCTTGAGCGATGTAACCGATACCCTTGAAACGGTATATCTTACTCCGTCCTTCTCATACGGTTTTCTGATTGTTTCTTTGTGGGCGGAGCCGCTGACCTTTCTTCTGGGCATTCTTGAAACAAATATCGGCTTTACCTCTTCGTCCGACGCGTAGTTCGGCAGGGGATTTTGACGAAGCACAAACGACGGATTATCGGAGCAACGCATTTCAAGCTCTTGCCTGAACCACTTGTACGGCATAGGAAAAACATCAAGGTCAAGCACCTCACCTGTTTCTTTGTCCACCTTTATGTAGGGCTGTTTTGAATACTTGAGTTCGGTATATTTTGCGTATTCTGATATGCGCTTTATCATTTTTGTTGTAGCGCAGGCAACCACAAGGGCGTCAACGGCATGGTGGCAGTCGCCGTTTTCTCTCACCTTATTAATACCCCATCGTTTTCTGAGGTACGCTGTCGAGGAACCGTTTACAGACTTAACAACATTTTTCATACCGCTGCTGTTCGGGGCAAATTTTAGATAACGCTTTATATAATTAAGCATAAATCTTGAAATATACTGCGTATCGCTGAGATTACGCTCCTTAAATTTTGCAAGCTCCTCCTCCGTTATGCACTCTTTGAGGAGGTTTTTCTTTTTATTCGACCTTAGCTTTGAGTTTTGAATATGTATTATAAAATCCTCGGCACGCTTGCCGCTTAAATATTCAAGCGGAAGTCGGTTGCCCTTTTGTCTGTTCTCGCTTGACAAAACAAGCACCTTGTTGTTGTAGCGGTCATCAAAACTTATGCTGTACGGCACAATGTGGTCAACATCAACATAGCCAGGCTCAAACAGTCTTTCTATGCTTATTCTCTGTTGAGAATACGGGCAAACACCGTCCTGCTCTTTCCACAGCTTGAGCTTTATAAGATCCATTCCCGTGGGATTTATTACGCCGTAATTGTTTCGCAGCTCGTCCATAAGATTTTCATTTAAAGCGGCGTTTTCCTTTTGCGATTTTTCAATTTTATTTCGCTCATCCCTGTTTTTGGCAAGCTCTCTTGCAAGCTCAATGTTGAGATATACGGGGCTTTCTCCCATTTCACGGATAATCGCATTTATCACCTTTATCATCTGCGAAACGGCTCTCCTTACAACGGGGTTTATTATGTCGCCGAGTTCGGGGGCGTCTTTTGGATTTTGCGGCAAAAATTCGGAGACCGATTTTTCATCCGCTTTAAAATTATAACCCGCACTTTCGCACGCCTCGTTGTAGAGCATTCCCTTTTCAAGATAAGGTGTGATTTTATCTATTGCCTTGACGGAAAGGTTCGCCGTTTTCGTAAACGACGGAAGCGAAGACGCAATCTTTATCTCGGTTTCGCTGAATCCGTTTTCACGAAGCCACGCTTCGATTTTGCTGTCGTTTTTGTAAACGGTCAGAGCATAAGCCAAGCTGTTGCGTTTTTCTTTGCCCCATGTATCATATTCCGATGAAAACGCCTTTTTAAAGGTGTGATAGGCGGAAAGATACGAAAATTTAGTTTTCTTTTCAATTTCATCGGCAGTTTTATCGTCGCTGTACGAAATATTAAAATAACAGTCGTCGGCAAGTCCCAACAGCTTTCGGATGCCGCCGTAAGTCAAGTTGTTTTTTGCAAAAGCCGCTGAAATAACCTTTTGTCTTTCCTCTTCGCTAAGACTGCGTTTTGTCTTTCCGTTTACTATTTTTATTGCGTTTACCTTGCAGAGCAAATTAAAATATTCAAACGAATAAGACGCTTTTAC
>CALYBP010000056.1 GCA_944415425.1 uncultured Ruminococcus sp.
CGGCTTATCTCCTAATCAGGCTGAACATTATTTTTTTATTTAATTTTCCTGTTTTTTCTGTCCACTTTATTGACTATTGTCCACTGTAGCATCATTTATGATTATGTATCCAACTACAATGCTTGCAGCTACTATGACAACACCACAAATCAAATCATTATATTCATAAGCAGTTGGTTCAGTAATTTCAAAATGGCGTTTATTGGATCTATCTATGGGTCTGCGTGAATCGCCTTTTTCTCCGCCTTTTTGATCTGTTTGTTTCCTTTTTTGCCCTTTTTGATGTTTATTTTTATTTGATTGATTAGTTGTTCCTTTTTTACTATGTTCACTATAAGCAAGAAGATTATTTTCAGAATTTGGACCATACGATTTACAATCATTACAAAAGCCCGGAACCCCCGGAATAGCTGTTTGTACAACCCAATATGTGCCTATATACGTACTGGCACTTGTGGTGCGCTTTACATAACAAGTTCCGCTTGGATCATAACTCATAACCGGATTGTTGGCACAATATGCAGACATATTAGAATCCAAAATATCTCCGCCTGACTGGAAGTAACCGTCAGCATTAACAAAACGGTGAGTTACAGGGTCATAGTAGCGGCTCATGAGACAGTACAGTCCTGTTTCGGTATCCGGATAATATCCTCTGTATCAAAACGGATTTAGATTGCCGATGTGGGTTGAGCTTGTGATTGCGTTGCCGTTCTGGTCTGTTACGGATAGCACATTACCGACAAAATATTACTTTACAAAACAGTATTTATAAGTTTTTCTAAATGCTTTTTTATATTTTCATCTTTCATAGCTGTTTGAATAAGAAATGAGATATTATTATCTGTAAGTATTTCTTTAGCACACATTTCTAAAAGGCTTATCGAAATTGTTTCATATTTTTCTTTTAATTTTAACGGGTCGGACAAAAATGATTCCAAAACAAAATCGCAGAGAGCATATCTTTTATTAAGTACATTCGGGTTATCTAAATCAATTATTTGATTATTCGTAAAAAAGCCTATATTGCGGAGATAATCGTCTTGTGTGATACAATTTTTAAAATCAGACATAATTTTGAAAAAAGACTCCATGCAACCGTAAAAATCGGAATTGCTCACACTAAACGAAACAGACAACCTGTTAAACCCGCAAAAACTTACCAAATCGGTATAAATATCATCTGTATAACCTAATGTTTCCCGCAATTTCATTGACAGCACACTCCCGCACCCTTCGCCGAGTATAGCTGACAAAAGCCTTACTGCTTCAAAATCATACTTTGAATTAATATCAAAAAATATAGTTACATCTGTATTTTCCGAGTTATTTGATATTAAAGAGTACCTGTTATCAGCATTTCGATTATTAAAATTTTGAGGTGTGCAAATTATCATATCGGCAGACCTTCCGATATTATTAATTTCAGACAGCTTTTTCTTTGCTATTTCAAAATCTCTGTCGGTATATTTTCCTGTTATGACTACACATGAATTATTACAGCAAAAGTAAGTGCCTTTCCATTTATTAATATCGTCAACAGATAAATGCCGTACTGTTTTCGCAGTACCCATAATCGGCAATTCATAGGCAACGCCGTTAAAATAACAGCTGTTTAACCATTCCCGATAGGACTCAAATTTATTTTCAATTTGTTTGCACACCACTCTTTTCTCATCAACAACACAATCATCATCCCAATAAAAAACATTGAGGCATTTAGAAATCAGCTCAAACGCTTTCATAAAATAATCGGGTACAACAGTAATCGAAAAACTAACATAGTCATTGTATGTATTCCCAATGATTTCAGCACCGAGTGACATCATCTCGGAATAAAAATCTTTTTGAATCAAATCATCCCACTTTCTGAAAAATAAATGTTCAACAAGGTGAGTAATTCCGTTGTTGTACTCATTTTCATACAATGAACCTGTCCTGAAATTGATACTTATTGTTGCGCTGTGAGTATTATTGAGTTTATGTGATATTAACTTTATACCGTTTTTTAAATTGATAATTTTTTTCATAGTATTTACTTAAATTCGACATTTACCGAATAGGTATCGCTGTAATCCTCTACATAAGCGCAGAATGTATAAAAATGATTATCACTTCCCACAAAAGAAAATTGTGTTTTAAAATCATCGGTTATTATTATACTTTCCTCAGGCTCGGATATATTATCGTAACTTTTATCAAATATTGTTACGCTGTAATATGTGTCACCCGTGTAATTTTCGGTGTATATATGATCAAAACGATTTTGCGCCGATAATTGTGTACTATCGCTGAATCGGTTAAAAGGTACGATTTTATAAAACGCCCCCTCTTTGCGCGCAAATGTTATACCGTTTGAATCGCCGGAGCTGTAATATATCATACAGGAATTTTCGCCGTATATTATCTTATCTATTTCGCCTTGTTTTGTGTAGTTAAAAACATCTTGCGGCGACGAAAAATTTATAAATAAATTTTCAAAAGGAATACAAACCAATATAAATAAAATTATCGAATATAAAAATAAAACTAACAATATTTTTCCCGCAAAATGCTTTCTGACTGCCTTTTCCCTTGAACCTGTCAACAGTCTGCGGGATTTTTCATTCTTCATTATTTTCTTTTTTAGAAATTTCTTTCTGATTATCTTTAACAGAAAATACGCTGATATTAATATAATTACAGAAATTACTGCCCTGATAAAATCGTACATCATAATTGTTACTGATTCCTTTAGTAATTATAAATTTCGCATAAACAATCAAACGTAGTATCACATATTTTTACAACAAGTGTGACGCGGAATTATATCATAAATTTTCCGTATCGGAAATATTGGCTTCTTTAAAATACGGCACATCTCCCACCGTATCGCCCTCAAGTGAATACGAAACCGTATATACAACCGAATAATCGGACTCGTTGAATATCGCCAATTTATATGAATAGCTCATGTTATGCTCATACTTAACTCTGTATTCCTCCGTTGAATTTTTCATATCTACGATTTCCGCATCGGGATATTCTGCCTTAATGCGGTTTCTTTCAGCGTCAAAATCCGATTTTGACAAATTAAGCTTTAAGTAAATATCATAATCAGCCTCTACCATATGGCGGTAACGATAAAAATACTCGGTGTTACGGGCTGACGCGGGAATTTCATCGGGAAAAATACCGAGAGGTGAACACTCCTCAACATATTTATCAGTCTTAAGGTAATTGTTTATGTCATCAGTCTGCGAATAAAGCGGCGGACAAAATTTCCAAAAGAACATTGACCACATACTTACGGGAATAGAAAAAACAATCAAAACGCATACAAGCGCAATGACATATTTTTTTGCGAATCTGCTGATTGCAACACACACTCCCGACAGTATTGACGGCAGCGCGGCAAACAAAAGCAATATTATTAAGTAACCCCAGTTATACACATTGGTATACCTGAATGAAAAAAACTGCAAAACAATAAAATACAAATTGATTACTGCGATAATTGAGAGAAAAACGCATAATATATTTCGCTTAATCATATTTTATACCTTTCTTTATCGGCAAATGAATTTATTATAATTACAGAAAGTCCGCCGCAGGGGATAATTAAAGTTTAAATTATTTTATTTTCTGCCTGTCAACTAAGATCCCAGCGCAAAACATCTTGATATTCGGACATATCGTTGGACGGTTTTTTTTCGGAGTAGCTTTGGCCGTAAATTTCCATAGGAGGAAATGTATACTTATCGGGATCTATACCGGGAAATTCCTGAATTTCAACTATACCCACAGGTTCATCCTCCTCATAATAACTGTCGTTATAGCTGTCTTCATAATAAGAATCCTCGTTGTAATTTTCATAACTGTTGTAATCATTGTAACTGTCTTCGGGAGTTTCTGAGATTTCCGAAGTCTCCTTAGGCTCGGTTGTGACGGGCTGGGTAGTAGGAGGCTGGGTTGTAGGAGGCTCGGTTGTTACAGGCTCGGTTGTTGCAGGCACGGTGGTTGCAGGTTCTGCCGATGTTTTTGGAACCGTAGTATCGCTGACAGCGGATGTCTCATTTTTACTGACAGCTTTAGTCGGCTGTGATTCGGGACTTGTCAAAAACAATACAGCTGTTGCCGTGCAAATTACAAGCGCCGCAATTATTATCCACAATGCGGGCTTTTTATAATTCAAAACACTTTTTATTCTGTTTTTCAAACCGCTCTCATCAAGTGAAAACGGACAGGCGGAGAGCATATGCTTTTCAACACTGCAAGACAGAAGCGCCGATGAATAGCGCCTTTTATTTGCCGCATCGTAATTTTTGATTACACGCTCATCGCACGCAAGCTCAATATCCTTTGTACACAGCCAAAACGCAAGCCAGCAAAGCGGGTTAAACCAATGAACACTCAAAATCAAATATCCCAGCGGCTTCCAAATATTATCTCCGCGCTTTTTGTGCGCAAGCTCATGAGCGATAACGTATTCTTTTTCGCTCTCAGAAAGGTTTGTCGGCAAATATATCTGAGGTCTGATAATACCGAAAATAAACGGAGTTTTAATTCGGTCGCAAAGCCAAATATTATCTCTTAACTTGATTTTCTCACTCACTCTGCGCTTTAACGCAAAATAGCTTATCATCATATACAACAGCATAGCCGCAGTACCCAAAACCCAGATTAAGAAAAATATATTTGCTGTACTGACAGTATCCGAGGCTGACTCAATATGTAAATTTGAGTAATCAAAGTAAACGGGCGATGTCTGGTTCACGCTCTCAAGCGTCTGCCTGCTCGGAATTAAACTCAACGGTGATTCAAGTGAAAAAGGAACCGCCAGGCGCAGTGCAACGAACAGCCACAGCAGACAGTTTATCCACTTGGGCGCCCGCTTAAAAAGCATTCTAAGCAACAGTACGGCAACTATAAGAAAAGATGCGGAAAAGCTCATGCTGAGCAGCGTACTTACGATATTATCCATAATTATTCCCCCTCGTACGAATCAATAAGTTTTTTTATTTCGGAAATGTCTTTCTTTGATAATTTCTTTTTTGACGTAAATGCCGCAAAAAACGCGGGCAGAGAACCGTTAAAAGTCTCATCAATAAATTGTTCGCTCTGCATTGAATAAAAATCGTCTTTTGAAATAAGAGATGTTACGGTTCCGTCGTCATTCTGAAAAATTCCCCGTTCCGAGAGCCTTTTCAGCACCGTGTATGTTGTTGTGCGTTTCCAGTTAAGTTTCTTTTGACACAGCTTTATAAGCTCCGCCGTCGTAAGAGGCTCATTTTCCCATATAATGTCCGCAAATTGAGCTTCAACAACGCCGAGTTTTGTATTTTTCATTTCATCACACCTCATTACGTTTTTATTTACACATTTAGTCTACAACTTGTAGACACGTTTGTCAATAGTTATTCATATTTTTTTACAATTTATTTCAAATATTGTGTACGGTTTAAACAAATATTTTTTATAAAATGCAAATCATTGCGTACATATGAATTGGGCGCAGAGAAACAGGACATAGTTATACGTCCTCTACGGATTCGTTTGATCTATTTGAATAAATACGAAGTTACATTGACGCATATTTTTATATTCTAAGCAAATTTTATGTACGCTCAACTAAAAGAGCTAAATTAGCTTGCGTGCAATTTATTAAAAGCCGATTGTCAGCCTAACGAAAACTACGGACTAATTTTAATTGAATCCAAAAAAAGTCCGCCTAACAGCAGACAATTAAGAAACTCATATTTTATAAATATGAGCAGATGTAAATAAGCAATATAAACAATCAAAAGAAGTTTGTGTACGAAGGCGCTCAAGTGACAAAATCCTTATTTGGTAAGAGATAGGCATTTCATATACCGCAGTTGTCGTCAAGTGATTTGTACATTACAAAATTATTCTTATTTTTACGCACAAAACACCTTTAACGACTGCTTAAAAATATTTGTGTGTAATTACGGTGAAGCAAAAGGTAACAAGGTTGAATTTATCTATAACAGTAACCGGCGTATGTGGTTTTGGATATGCGTGATATTTGTATAATATGTATACATTGTATTATTTATAATATACAAATTGGTGTGCTTTGCGAATTACATTTTTGCCCGACTTATTGTATAATTATTTAAAGTTACAAATGGATATTAAGTTTATTTTGTTGACTTCAGAAAAACAATTTTTTATTTGGTGAGGATAAAAAATGAGATATAAAAGAATAGTTATTCTAATGATATTTGCTGTTATAATTACATTAATTACAGGATGTTCCAGACAGCAAATCGGATATTCGGTTCTCAAAATGCTTGGTTTTGATTCGGGTTATTCATATTTGGATGAAATTGAAACGGCAACCGAACTTAAATTGAGCGATGAAATTGAAGCCGTTGTAAATTATGACAGACATCCGCAGGAAGGAAATGATATTAATTTTTATTCTGCGAAAATCACTCAAAAGGAAGATATAGACAGCGTAATCGAGCAAATATCAAACAATAATCATTGGAATCGGACACCAATGGAATCAAATGACTATGATGCTATTTATGAAACCGATGCTTTAAAGGAAGCCGGTTTTCCAAAAGTAAATAACGGTTATTATATTTTTTATTGGGAATTTGACAGCAGTACTGCTGACGCCATTGAAAATGTTTACGGGATCCCCGAAGATAAGATAAGCAAAATTAACGCGCAAACCTGTAAAAATCTCGGATATTTTGACATTGATACCAATACTTTATATTTCATAACTTTTTTTAAAAACAGTCTGAAGCCATAATGTTTTGCAATACGTTTGCAATTCGGCATTGAATAAGAAACGGATTCAATCACACAAATTGCGGTTTGCAGCGTGGGTTATTACCTAAAGATATGACGAGTATATGGCTGCGCTGTTCGGCTTTTCTAAACATATTTTACAGGGATATTTTTATTAATTTTATTGTCCGTGTTAAATTTCGTAATTTCTCGGGTTATTTACCGGTACATTTCAAAGTCAAATCGGTTCGGCTTGATTGCGGGAAAAACAGCATTATAATCTTTGTGATGCCGCAGAGCAAGAATTCAGGAGGGTTGTGTATGAGTAACAGTATAGGAAATTTAATTTTATGCATAATTTTAGCAGTTCCGCTGTATTACTTTCTTGTTTTGATTACAGCGTACATTACGGGTCATGCGGCTTTTAAAATTATAGGTTCAACGGTCGGCAAAGGCGTTAAAAGTCAAATTAACAGGCAGTTAATCCAGCGTTCTTTTAATTTTTTTATTTTAACTTGTATCATCAGCGTATTTTGCATTACATTAATTTACAGCCTTTTAGTCAACGCTGATTTGTCCGACTTTTCCCAACTGTCATTTCGTATTATATCGATACCTTTTCTGTTCATTTATATTCCGCTGAACGAAACGCTCGGCGCAGTAGCTCGGACGGCGTCAGCAGTAATCTCTGCTCTGTCAATATTTATATTTAATTACTTTGTTGTCTTAAAAAAGATAACGCTTCCTAAAAAGGAAAAATTAATCTCAGCCTTAATTATAACGGCTTGTACTTCTCCGTATTTGTTTTTGTTCTCGTGTCACGGTATAATTGAGTTTTTCGGCAGTTAATAAAAATTGAGGCAGGGTTTTATGCTCTTTTAATTAAAACCGCCGCAACAAACAATCTCAAATTATGAGTATAAAAAGAACATTAAAATGCGGGACTGCTTTAAAATTTTTAGATTGTAATTATTATATCCATACATTTACAGAGGGTGTTTTGTCAATGGCCTTTGTAAGCACATATTTTGCGGAATATGTTTTTTACCTATGATTCTTACAGCGTTTTCCGAGATGTTTTTCGGTTTGTCTGAGGTGTTTTTTAAGTGTTATAAAACCGTTTAATATCAATTAAGTCATTTTGCACACCTGATGTCAGGCGGCAAAATTGTCGTAACGCCTGACAGACAATAGGGTATAACGGCAATGATATTATAATATACGATTATCAGTGTATATTCGGCGGTTAGAATCTGCGGAACAATTAAAGCGGCTTTGAGTTTTCAGAGCCGCATTTTATTTTCTTAAAAAACTGTTTGAAAACGGTCGGGAAGAGAAGATTTGATAATATCAACCTGCCTGACCGACCCCGTGTTGAAACACTCGTTTCTTGAATGTATGACATTTTGCATATAAATTTCAGAATATTGCAAAAAACTATTTACAAATTAAATCAATAATGTTATATTAGTATTAGTACAATAGTGTATTCCTTGCGCTTGGTTTCCCAGTAAATGGTTTGTCAAAAACAAAATAATTAAAATTTAAACGTGTTGATATAAATCAAAATATACTCTTTAAATGCAGTTTTGGGGACTTGCACGATTATAAAAGCCGTATTTACTTTTAACCGTGCAAAATTTTCAGGAGGAAATATGAAGAAGTTAGTTTTGTCACTTTTAACAGTTGTTTTCCTTTCGGGATGTATGCCGTACAGTCCCGATTATTACCCCGAAGAAGACCTGACGGTTTACTATATGAGGAATGCCGTAAATTATGAGTATCAGGAAAAAGTTGCAGTTCAAATCAGATACTCTTCCGACAAAATAGATTCTTTATTGTTAAGAGTAAGTCAAACAAGCGACGGTTGGATGAGCCGGGACGGCGCATACCCGATACTTGAAGGCAAGTTTGAAAAAGTCGGATGGAATGACGATACCCTGTTTATCCTTATGGATGACACCTACTATATGTTTGACATAAACGCCTATGAAGTCCCTGCGGACGATAATACAGAGCCTGTCTATGAGCTGAAAGAATACAGCGAAGAAGAA
>CALYBP010000057.1 GCA_944415425.1 uncultured Ruminococcus sp.
GTCATAGTCCTTTGCGGCACTTATTATCTCGCTTGTATATGACGCAAGATGATTTATAAGCTCACGCTCCTCAGGCGCCGTCAAAAGGGCAAGCTCTTCATCACTGCACTGACGGGGTGTAATTCCGTCCTTTGCAAGCGATTTAAAAATACTGCAAATTCTTGCGTGCGCATACTGAACATAGTAAACAGGATTCTGATTATCCTGACTTACTGCAAGGTCGAGGTCAAAATCCATCTGCGTATTTGCCTCTCTCGTATTAAACAAAAATCTCGCGCTGTCAACAGGCACTTCATCAAGCAAATCGCCGAGCTGTATCGCCTTGCCCGTACGCTTGCTCATTCTTACAAGCTCGCCGCCCTTTACAAGCTTTACAAGCTGCATAAGCACAACATTGAGCTTATCTCCGTCATAGCCGATTGCGTCCATCGCACCCTTCATTCTCATAACATGACCGTGGTGGTCGGCACCCCAAACATCAATAAGCGTTGTAAAGCCTCTGTCAAATTTATTTTTATGATATGCAATATCTGCCGTAAAGTAGGTGGGATTGCCGTTTTGACGGATAAGTACATCGTCCTTCAGTTCAAGGTTATCTATGTATTTTTGACTTTTGCCCTCTTTGAGCAGCTTCTCGGTGAGAACCTGCTTGTTTTTGTACCAAACAGCTCCCTCTTTTTCATATGTAAGTCCTTTTTGTGTGAGCAAATCAACTACCGCCTTGACCGCACCGCTCTTGTGAAGCTCGCTTTCAAAGAACCACTTGTCATAAAAAATCTTGTACTTTGCCATATCATCCTGCATCTTTTTGATGTTTTTCGGCAGTGCATAGCCTACAAGTGCGTTCTTACGCTCCTCGCTTGAAACATTCACAAGACTGTCGCCGTATTTGTCGGCATATTCCTTTGCAAGCTCCGTTATATCGGCGCCCTGATAGCCGTCCTCGGGAAATTGAATCTCATCTCCCTTAAAAATCTGGAGATAACGTGCCTCAAGCGAACAACCGAATTTTTCGATCTGATTTCCTGCGTCGTTTACATAGAACTCACGCCAAACTCTGTAACCCGCCTTGTCAAGCACTGCGGAAAGACAGTCGCCGAGTGCGCCTCCCCTTGCGTTGCCCATATGCATAGGCCCTGTGGGATTTGCCGACACAAACTCCACCATCACCTTTTCGTCACCGCCGAATTCGCTCCTGCCGTAATTTTCGGGGTCATTCTGAATTTCACGTATAACATTTGAATAAAACTGAGCTCCGAGGAAAAAGTTTATAAATCCCGGCCCCGCCGTTTCAAAACGCTCGCACATCGTTCCCTCAAGCTCAAGATTTGCGGTAATTGCCTGTGCAATCTTAAACGGCGGCATTCTAAACGCCTTAGCGCCTGCCATAGCCGCATTTGTCGCAAAGTCGCCGTGACTTCTGTCCGCAGGTGTTTCTATTATAAATGCAGGAAGCTCCGCCCTGGGAAGCTCCCCGTTTTCAATCGCCTTGTTCATTGCGTTTGTTATCGCTTTTTTCAGCATATCAACCGCTTTTGCATAAGTATCCATTAATCTTCCTCATTCCTGTTATTATTTTCTTCTATCTTTATTTCAAATTTGTTTTCACTCACAAGATCGGCGTTAAAATCAAGAGTGTAGCTCACCTCAAGCATTCCGCCTTTTTCATCAAGACGGTTTTTCAATGTCTTTGTGAAAACACCTATCATTAAATCTCCTGCTGCCGTGTGGTAAAGACATTGATGTCTTTTCCCTTTTTCGAGTATAAGCCGCGACTGCATAGGACCCTTTCTGATAATTGTAACCGTATCTTTTTCAACTTTTATAAGATTGTCAAAAAAGTTCTCAGGGGCATCCTCGTCATATTCCTTGTAACCTATATAACAGTGATCGCGCTTTATCATATAGTTACACGTCGTGATAACTTCAATTTTGTCGGTTTCACCGTCAACAATTTGTTCTCCGATTATTGAAATCAGGTATTTTTCCTTTTCCGCCATATCTTTACCCATAACCTAATAAAGCTCAATATTAATCTGCGTTACTGAATGTTCCATATCTCTGCCGAGAAAAAGTCCGGCAACGCTTTCAAATCCGTCCGGAGTATCGCTTACAAAAAACTCGGGATTTTTATGTGCGCTATCCTCATTTAAGAGATTTTGCTCTCTGAGTATTTTAGCAGAGTAAAGCGCTGTTTCATATCCCGAATCAACCAGCTCAACCTTATCACCCATAAAATCGGATATTGCGTCGGCAAGTAAAGGATAATGAGTACATCCGAGTATCAGCGTATCAACACCCTCACTTTTAAGCCCGGACAAATAGCGCCTTACAACGAGTCTCACTATCTGATCATCACGGCGTATCACACCGTTTTCAACAAGCGGTACAAACAGAGGGCACGCTTGCTCAAACACCTTGAAGTTTTTGTTTAACTTTTCAAGCCTGAGCTTGTAGCTGTGACTTCCGATAGTAGCGGCAGTACCGATAACTCCGATTTTTCCGTTTCTTGTTTTATGAGCCGCTGCAAATGCGGTGGGGTTTACTACACCCGTATACGGCACAGACAGCGAGCTTTCAAGCTCATCTCCTGCTACGGAACTCACCGTGCCGCATGCGGCAACAATCATTTTTACATTGTTTTTAAGCAAAAACGAAGCATCCTGAAATGCGTATTTTTTAATAGTATCATTGCTTCGGGTACCGTAAGGCACTCTGCCCGTATCGCCGAAATATATAATTTTTTCATTGGGCAGAATGTGCAAAAACTCTTTTACTGCACTCAGTCCGCCGAGTCCGGAGTCAAAAACTCCGATTGCGTTTCGGGATGACATACTAAAACCTCTTTTTATTATATATACAAACTAAATAATAACACAACAAGTCGATTGTTGCAAGTAAAATTGTGTTATTTGCACCCATAAATTACTTTGTGTTAATATGATTCTCCGCACAAAAATAATGTTGTCCCTACCTTGTGCAAACCCTTTGACAAATTCCACAATAAATTGTATAATTGCAGTTAAAGATAAATTACAAATTAATCCGAAAGGAAGATTGTTTTGGAATATAAAAAGGCTTTTGATCTGATTGTCGGCAAAGTTGAAGAAGAGCTTGTCAAAAACGGATATACAAGGCAAAAGGTTGCCGCTGAAAATGACAATGAGCTTGCCGCACTTTTTACAAGTCAGAATATTGCTTACACAGTTATTTATATAAAGGATAAGCAGCAAATGGTACTTCGCTCGTGTACAATGACCGAGGACGGTCCCGATAACGAATGGAAAACCCTTGCCACCTGGCTGTATGACGACGAGATTGCGAATCAAAAAGATGCCGAAAGCATTGCAAATGACTTTATTGAGGGTGTATCGGGCGCTGTCGCAGTTAAGCGTGCAAAGCAGGTTAAGCAGAAGAAAAAGAAAGACGATGACGGAACAGCCACTCCGAAATTTCTTGCAAAGCGTTTTGTAACATATTTTCCCGAACTCAGAGATGAAATCAAAAACGAAGAGGACTGCTATTTCCCTTTCAGGGGCGCAACATTTGCGAAGGAACATATTGTTGACAAGGTAGAAAATTATATTAAAAGAGCAAGCAAACCCGAGCTTGAGAAAATTGCGGGAGTATTTAATGTTCAGTACGGCAACGGCGATGTTGATACACGCTCTGTTATAACCATAGTAATTTTAAACGGACTCAGCGATGATTCGTTTAACAGTATTTACGAATATTTTGACGACGACCTAAAAAAGGCTTCTAAAGCCGCTTTAAAGTACAAGAACAAGACAGTAAAGCCGGAAAAGCCTAAAAAGAAAAATGTTTCAAAGGCCACAAATCTGAAAAATTCCTGACTTGAACAGTTGACAAAACAGAATAACGGTATATAATGATAGTAACGGTTGTCTTCGGGGCGGAGTGAAATTCTCCACCGGCGGTTATAGTCCGCGAACAAGCTTTTGCTTGCCGAGTCTGTGAAATTCAGACACCGACGGTTATAGTCCGGATACGAGAAGAATCGGCTTTTGCTCTTGAGCTTTTGTTTCGGAGCATTGCAGGTTGTTTGATTTAAAGCTTCGCAGAACGACTGCGAAGCTTTTTTATTTTAAAATTCCTCGGCAACCGAAAAAGGAGGATTTTTATGACAAACACAAAAGAAAACGAAACAAAGCTTAAAACGCCTGCCCAAAACTCATACAGGGTTAAAAAAACAGTAATTTTGGCGCTCATCTGTGCCATGGCGTACACCGTTGTGCTTGTGTGCAGGCTTCCGATTATTCCTGCCGCACCGTACCTTGACTTGGAATTTAAAAGCGGAATAATTTTGGTCGGCGCCTATATTTTCGGTCCGCTTTCCGGACTTGTTATGTCTGTTGTAATCTGTCTTTTGGAAATGGTAACGGTAAGCGACACAGGTGTGATAGGCTGTATTATGAATGTGCTGGCAAGCATATGCCTTGTTTGTCCCGCGGCATTTATTTACAAAAAAAGAAAAACAACCGCAGGAGCTGTAATAGGTATTATTGTCGGTGCAATATTAATGACGGTTGCGATGGTGCTGTGGAATTACATCCTCACGCCTATTTATCAGGGGATTCCGAGAGAAGCAATCGTTCAGATGCTTCTTCCCGTATTCGTTCCGTTTAATCTTTTAAAAGCCGGACTCAACGGCGGACTTGCGCTGTTTATTTACAGGTTTGCGCTTGAAGCTTTGCAAAAATCAAATCTCATACCTAAACAGCAGCTCAATGAGAAAAGCAAAAAGGGCGCTGTTGCAGGTACGATCGCAGTTTCTGTAATTATTATCGCGACCTGTGTTTTGACAATACTTGCCATTAACGGAGCGTTTTAATTTGATATTGACAAAATATTATATGATGTTATAATAAAATAGCAAACAAAGAATTGCGATTTCACAGAGTAGAAATTTGTGCGTGAAGTGTTCTGCGGACGGGGAGTTGCCGCAGGAACGAAAGAGGCTTTCCTCTGCGGTGCAGATTTCGCATCCCGCTGTTACTTTGGGTTTTTAAGCGGGCGGTTTTCCTGTCCGCTTTTTTATTTCCTGAAGCAACATAGCAGGTTTAAACTGCCGCCTCTGTCGGATTTGATCCGCAGTCGGGTGACAAAGGTATTTCAGGAGGTATTAAAATGTCAGCAATCAAAAAACTCAAAGGCTCTTTTGGAGAAATGAAAAACATTTATGCGCTAACGGCGGTTGCAATGCTGCTTGCACTCAGAGTAGTGCTGGGAATGTTCGCAAACGCTACTCTTCCGTTCTTTGGAAACAATGTAAAACTCAGCGGCGCGTTTTTGCCTATCGCAATAGCAGGATCTGCTTTCGGCCCCGTTGCAGGTGCGGTTGTTGGCGCTTTCGGCGATATAATTTCTTTTATGATTGTTCCCACGGGAGGCGCTTATTTCCCCGGATTTACAATCAGCGGACTTTTAACTGGACTAATCTACGGTTTGGCATTTTACAAAAACAGGGTTACCGTTTTCCGCACAATAATCGCTTGGACTGTCAATATGATTTTGGTAGAAACTTTTCTCGCCGCATTCTGGCTGTGTATTCTTCAGGGGAATTTGACGAGCGGAATGTACCTAACGCTTCTCGGTACAAGATTTATAAGCGTAGCAATAAAATGTATTCCCGAAATTTTGTTGATTTTTGCTGTCGGCAAGCTTGCATCAAAAATTAAAATTTCCAACAGATTAAAGGCTTAACACAAATAAGTATCTGTCAGCCGAATTCGCGTTTTGCGGTTCGGCTTTTGTTTTATGCATATTACCTTACAAAGGCAAAAAAATTTTATACAAAAGGTAGAAAATAACGAAGTGGTAAAGTTTAAGTTGAATTTTTGAGATTTAGTGCTAAAATACATATTAGGCTTAATTTTGGATAGGATGAGGTGTATTTTGTGGAAACACTTGATATTTTAAGAGCTCTTGCCATAATTCTTGTTGCGGCAAAAATTTGCGGACTTATTATAAGAAAGCTTAAAGGTCCTCAGGTTGTTGGCGAGATAATTGCGGGTCTTATCGTTGGTCCCTGCATTTTCAACTTTGTACAGTACGACGGATTTATTTCCGGAATGGCTGAAATAGGCGTAATACTGCTTATGTTTGCGGCAGGTTTGGGAACTGACCTCAAAGAGCTTATAAAAACGGGCTTTGTTGCTCTTATGGTGGCTATTGCGGGAGTTGTAGTTTCTATTATCGGCGGAGCCGCCGTTTACCTTGCGTTTGGCTTCGGAGAGCCTGATTCACGAATGCTTCAGGCAATTTTTATAGGAACAATCCTTGCCGCCACATCAGTTAGCATTACCGTGCAGGCGTTAAAGGAAATGGGACAGCTAAAGGGAAAGGTCGCCACTACTATTCTTTCAGCCGCAATCATTGATGATGTAATCGGAATCATTCTGCTTACGGTTGTAATCGGCTTTAAGGACCCGTCAATAGAGCCTGCACAGGTCGGCATCAATATCGTGCTGTTCTTTGTATTCGCATTTATCGTCGGATTTGCTCTGTACTTTCTGTTTAAATGGCTTGACAAGCGCTGGCCTCATTCAAGAAGAATCCCCATTTTCGGACTGGTACTTTGCTTTGCGTGTGCGTACTGCGCCGACAAATACTTCGGTATTGCCGACATAACAGGTGCTTATGTTGCAGGTATCATTCTTTGTAATATTAAGGACTCGCACTATATCGAAAGAAAAATGGATGTCAGCTCATATATGATTTTCGGACCGATATTCTTTGCAAGCATAGGACTTCAAACAAGCTTTGATAATTTTGATTTATCTATGCTTTGGTTCTCAATCGCACTTGTGGCTGTCGCACTTCTCACAAAAGTAATAGGCTGCGGCGGAACGGCAAGGCTGTGCAGATTTAACACCCCCGATTCTCTTAAAATCGGTATCGGAATGATGAACCGCGGCGAAGTCGGTTTGATTGTTGCGAAAAAAGGACTGGATATGGGAATTATTTCCGCTGAGTTTTTCACTCCGATAATTATTTTGATAATAGTATCCTCTCTCGTAACACCGATTTTACTTAAACTTATATACTCAAAGTGGCCTTACAACGAGTCTGAGGCTGAACAAGAGTCAAATGACAAAAAGGTTCTTTCACAGGAGGTTGTGGGTGCCACCTACAACATAACGGAGGAACAGTTTAAGGATAATAACAATTAATTAAAAGCTTGAAAATTATTTAGTTAATAATTGTTAATATACAGCAGTATTTGAACTGTCAAGTGCTGCTGTGCTGAACATAAAGTCAGACAAAACCTTTTTATCACAAACTGCTGTGTCGGCTTTGCAGCTTTGGCTTTTATATAAAATAGCTTTTGCTTTTTTAAACTGTTGAAAGATATTTAAACGTTTTTTGTGTATCGTGTATTTTGACTTTGTTTATACTCACAATAACAAAACACCCCGGATGTAGTTACATACTCTACAACCGGAGGTGTTTTTTTAATTGCTGTTTTTAGGAGTGAAATCTATATACTGCTTTTATATTCCTTGCTTTGCATTTATTTGATTTTTTTGGCTTTGTTTCTACTTGTATATTGCCGTGCAACAGCAAATACTGCACCTGCACCGACTAATATTAATGCCAAAACCGTAATCGTACTATCTTCTCCGGTCTTAATGGAGTCTGTTGAAGAATTATTTGATGATTCTGAAGAAGATGAGTTTGTACTCGAAGTCGGATCCTGACCGGAAGTCGGGTTCTGGCTTGATGTCAGATCTTGACTTGTAGTCGGCTCTTCATCGGATGTTGCTGTTGCAAGTCCGTCATATGCTTGTGCCAACGCAAGTGCTGCGTCGTATGTTGCGTCTACATCAGCGGTATCAACTGCTTTCGCATCAGCTAATGCAGTCTCTACATCGTTCCAGCTTTCCTGTGTATAAGCTTTGGAATCCATATCGGAAACCTCTGAGATAAGTGATGAAAGGAATCCGTTTAGATTTTCATCCTCTAATGCCGGAACAGACGACGGAGCCATACGAATATTATCTGCAATCTGCTCGTAAGCGTAAGCGATCTCAATCAATTTTGCCTCATTGCCGTAGCTTGAGAACATAGACATGCCCAAAGGCATTTGCTTATCATATCCGTTTGCCGGATCTGTCTCTGCAAAGCCCATAGGGATCATCATTTCCGGAAGTCCGGCAATAGGACCGAATTTATTGAGGTAGCTTGCAGAATTGTTTTTATTATCGGAGGTTTCTTCTTTATCGGCTACATCTGTCTGTGAAATAAAAATTACAGCGTCTATATCATTTTCAGCCAAAATCTGATTTACAGTTTCACGGAAGTTAAGCATCTGCGCCTTCATCTGCTGATATTCTTCGGTCTCTCTCGGGTCAGTTTCAGGATTATGAGCACTGTCAATGCTGTCGGTCATATGGCCGCCGTTTTCTTTTATATCCCACATACTCTT
>CALYBP010000058.1 GCA_944415425.1 uncultured Ruminococcus sp.
TGGAGCTGGTGGACGGACTTGAACCCCCGACCTGCTGATTACAAATCAGCTGCTCTACCAACTGAGCTACACCAGCGTGTTACTTAAATTCGAGTGCTCTAATAATATATCACAACATTTCGACTTTGTCAACACTTTTTTTGAAAAATAATTTTAATGAAATTTCACCTTTGTCTTGCCTGTAAAGATATGAATAAATCAACCCTCTGAGCAAACAATATTGTTAATTTGCAAAAGGAGAGATAGTGTTATGGATTATGCGGATGAAAATAAAGTTTGTTCAGAGAAAACGATAAATGAGGCGAAGGGCTTTTCCTTTTATAAAAAAATATTTTTTCTTTATTTTTTAAATCTCATAGATTGGTTTTGCACCGAAGCTCTTATTGCGAGCGGCAGATTTTTTGAAGCAAATCCTATAATGAGGCCGGTTATAGACAGCTTTTGGATGACGCTTTTACTGAAAGGAGTGCTTCCGCTTGTACTTGTATTGGCGTGCTGTGTTGTATACAGATTGCTGGGAGTGGAAGAGGGCTTTGCGTCAAAACTTTTGATAAACATAGGAATATTCATATACGCACTTGTTAATCTGTGGCATATTTTCAATTTTGTATTGCTCTTTTTCTTTTTTTAATGTAAAATAGGTAGGATGATTTTAAAGGGGGTGTTTGCTGTGCCGGCGTTGTCTGTTCGCAATTTAACAATGACTTTTGTTGAGCGGACGCTTTTTTCCGATGTTTCCTTTGATATTGAGAGCAACGAAAAAGTTGGATTTATCGGGGCAAACGGCGTCGGAAAAACAACCTTGTTTAAGATTTTAACGGGCGAGCTTACTCCGACTTCGGGCAATGTTGCGTTTGAAAAAAACACTAAAGTAGGATATATGGAACAACACGCCTGCAGTGACCCCGATATTGATATATACAGCGAGCTTTTGTCGGTGTTTGATTATCTTGCGGAGGCGGAAGAGGAAATCTCACTTATTGCAAATGATATTGATAATAAAAACGGCGAGCTTTCAGCACTTGTTGAAAAACAGACCGATCTGATGGAATTCTTTGAGAGAAACGGAGGGCTTACCTACAAGAGCAGAACCCGTGCGGCGCTGTTGGGACTGGGATTTAAAGAATCGGATTTTTCGATGCCCGTAGGAAGTCTGAGCGGAGGTCAGAGATCAAAGCTTTGTCTTGCAAAGCTTCTTTTGTCACAGAGTAATTTGCTTTTGCTTGACGAGCCGACAAACCACCTTGATATAGGCTCGGTAAACTGGCTTGAAGGATTTTTGCGTGATTTTAAGGGCGCAATGATAATAATAAGTCATGACCGCTATTTTCTTGACAGGGTGACTGACAAAACTATTGAACTTGAGCATAACCATGTGATGTGCTACAAGGGAGCGTACTCTGAGTTTATAAAAAAGAAAAAGGCGTATAACGAGTCGCTTAAAAACAAGTATGAAAACGATATAAAAGAAATAAAGCGAATTGAGGGTATTGTCGAGCAGCAAAAACGCTGGGGGCGTGAACGTAACTTTATTACTGCGGCGAGCAAGCAAAAGGAAGCTGACAGAATAAAGGCACAGCTTGTTACACCCGACAGCGAGCTTGAAACAATGCATATGCGCTTTGAGCCTAAGTGCGAAAGCGGAAATGATGTGCTGATATGCAAAAATCTTGCAAAATCATTCGGCGAAAAAGCTCTGTTTCAAAATGTTAATTTACATATTAAAAAGGGAGAGAGAGTTTTTGTTCTCGGCTCAAACGGATGCGGAAAAACAACTCTTTTTAAAATACTGACGGGAAAGCTTGCTCAGGATTTCGGAGAATACGATTACGGTGCCAATGTTTTGGTGGGATATTTTGACCAAATGCAGCAAAACCTTGATTTAAGCAAAACGGCTATTGACGAGGTATGGGATGCGTTTCCGAATTTGACGCAGACAGAGGTGAGAAGCGCGCTTGCTTCGTTTTTGTTTAAGGGTGACGAGGTGTTTAAGCCGCTTTCAAAAATGAGCGGCGGCGAGAGAGCAAGGGTTTCACTTCTTAAGCTTATGCTCAAGGGCAGTAATCTTCTGCTGCTTGACGAACCGACAAATCACCTTGATGCAGCTTCTCGTGAGGAGCTTGAAAACACGCTTATGGATTATTCGGGTACTTTGCTTGTGATAAGTCATGACAGGTATTTTATAAACAAGCTTGCTGACAGAGTGCTTGTGCTGTCAAAAGACGGAATTACCGAGTATCTCGGTAACTATGATTATTATCTTGAACGCACAAAGTCCGAAATCGGAGAAGATAAAACAAAGCAAACGCCTATCAAAAAAGAAAAACCTCAGAACGACTACTTTTTGCAAAAGCAAAAGCAGAGCGAGGAGAGAAAGCGCAGGACAAGACTGAAAAAAGCGGAGGAAGAAATTGAGAGGCTTGACCGTGAGATTGAGCAAACACAGGCGTTGCTGTCGAGCGAAGAGGTTGCCTCGGACTACGAAAAGCTTGTGGAGCTTACAAATCTGCTTGAACAGCTTGAAAAAGAGCAGGAGGAGCAGTATTTGATATGGGAGGAGCTTTCAGATTAAAAGTTGTAGTTGTTTGTGTACAATGAAAGTGGTATAATACTTTTTGTGACAAGCAGAATTATTTTGCCGCACCTTAATTTGAAATAGATTTTAAACGGTGCGGCACGAAAATTAAATATAATTTCCGCCCGTGGCGCAATTGGATAACGCAACAGATTCCGATTCTGGAGATTGGGGGTTCAAATCCCTTCGGGCGGGCCAAAAAGCGGATAGGCGGCAGCCTGTCCGCTTTTGCACGCAAAAAATCCGAAGGGATTTGAAGGTGAGCGTTAAGAAAACAGTTCGGTGAACTGTTTTCAGCGAACAGCGATGATGAAACTTTTCCGAAAACACACGCCCCAACAGACGAGATGGGCATATACAAAGATGAACATACTTCGGGCGGGGCAGGCAATGCCTGTGGCCATTTTATTGTACCGTTGCTTTTAAAATTATTATGAAACAACTGCTTGATTAGAGATAACAATTAATATACGGGTATCAAAAAGCGGACGGGTTTTGCCTGTCCGCTTTTGCACGCAAACCCTAAAATTTTAAGAATATTGTTTATGAGAAATAATGAGTATCCAAAGATATACATTAAAATAAAAAAACACAATAAATTCCACAAATTTGTTAGTTAATAACATTGAATTTGTAATAATACAGTGATAATATGTTAATGTGTTAAACGCTGAATCGTGATTGCCAAAAATCAATACTGTCTTTTTGGGTGTTGCCGTATCAATTTTGATTGTGTTGCATTCATTATTACTTTTGACGATCCGACAAAATAACGAGGAGGAATTTTTATGAATGGCGTTGCAATTATAATAATCGCAATAGTTGTTTTGCTTTGCGCTTATTTAATTTACGGCCGCTGGCTCACAAAAAAATGGGGAATAGACCCCAAGGCAAAAACACCTGCCTACACGGAATACGACGGCGTGGATTACGTTCCCGCAGAAAAAAGCGTCGTTTTCGGTCATCAGTTTGCATCTATTGCGGGTTCGGGCCCTATTAACGGACCGATTCAGGCCGCTGTTTTCGGTTGGGTGCCCGTTTTGCTGTGGTGCCTTTTAGGCGGTGTGTTTTTCGGAGCAGTACAGGACTTTTCCGCAATGTACGCTTCGGTAAAGAACAAGGGTCATTCGATTGGTGTAATTATCGAACAGTATATCGGAAAGGTCGGCAAAAAACTTTTCCTTGCTTTCTGCTGGCTGTTTTGCATTTTGGTTGTTGCCGCATTTGCCGACATCGTTGCAGGCACCTTTAACGGCTTCAACACGGACGGAAGTCAGATTACTTCAAACGCTTCCGTTGCCACAACTTCAATATTGTTTATTGTTGCCGCTGTGGGACTCGGATTTTTCCTGCGAGTATCAAAACTTCCCGCATGGGGAAACACTATTGTAGCAATATTAGTGTTGATCGCCTGCATAGCGCTTGGTTTGGCGCTTCCTGTGTATCAATCAACAGGATTTTGGCACATATTTGTGTTCATTTACATATTTATCGCGTCGGTTGTGCCCGTATGGGCTTTGCTTCAGCCGAGAGATTATCTAAACAGTTATCTGCTTATTGTTATGATTATTGCGGCAGTCGTGGGTATCTTAGCATTCAATCCAGATGTTAACCTCGCCGCTTTTACATCATTTGAAGTTGACGGTCAGTATTTGTTCCCGACGCTGTTTGTTACCATTGCGTGCGGCGCTATTTCGGGCTTCCATTCACTTGTCGCTTCGGGAACCGCTTCAAAGCAAATCAAAAACGAGAGGGATATGCTTCCCGTATCGTTCGGTGCAATGCTTATGGAGGTTATGCTTGCGGTTATCTCGCTTGTCTGCGTGGCTTACATCGCCAAGGGTGCAACGATTCCCGAGGGAAACCCGCCGCAGATTTTTGCTTCTGCAATCGCTACATTCCTTACAAAATTAGGTATTCCTGAATCATTCTCAACAACTTTGATTTTGCTTGCCGTTTCCGCTTTCGGACTCACATCTTTGGACTCGGTTGCCCGCATAGGCCGTCTTTCTTTCCAGGAATTTTTCATCAATACCGACAAATCAGACGAAGAGCAGTCGATATTCACAAAGATTTTTGCAAACAAGTATGTTGCAACAGCTCTTACCCTTGTGCTTGCATTCATTCTTGCAAAACGCGGTTATGCAGATATTTGGCCGTTGTTCGGTTCTGCAAACCAGTTGTTGGGTGCATTGTCCCTGATAGCGTGTGCAGTATTCCTCAAGCACACAAAGAGACAGGGCTGGATGCTTTGGGTTCCGATGGTTTGTATGCTTCTCATCACATTCTCAGCTTTGGGATTAAAGATAGCTTCACTTGTAGGCTCTTTGATGACCGCATTCGATTTCGGCAACGCATTACAGCTTGTATTTGCCGTACTGCTCCTTGCTTTGGGTGTAGTCGTAGCAATTATGGGAATCAAGAAGCTTTTTGTACCCGTAAAAGAAACAGAGAATGCTGAACTTGAAACGGCAGAAGAAGCAAAATAAGCTTTTGGTTCTTTATACAATCATTTTTAATAAAACAGATATTAAGCGGCACGGATTAACTGTGCCGCCTAATTTTTTAATTTTCAGAAAACTGCTCGAAAACTGTCGGGCAGAGAAGGTTTGACAATATCAACCTGTTTGCTCGAACCCAGTATCGAGGCACTCGACTTTTGCAGAAATAGTCAGCAGATTTAGTCACATTGATTGACAAAACGGTGATGAAATGCGATAATATAAAAGTATATATAATGGGTGTGAAAAAACGCAGGAAGCTTTGCTTTGAGTTTAGGCACATTCATTTTGCAGGCATTTTGCGTGCTTGAAACTTTTCGGTTTATGAGGAGATATGTTTATGGCAAAAGAACTTGCTAAATCGTACAAGCCCTCGGATTTTGAGGACAAAATTTATGACTTTTGGATAAAGGGCAACTACTTTCACGCAGAGGTTGACAAGGACAAAAAGCCCTATACTATCGTTATGCCGCCGCCAAACATTACGGGACAGCTCCATATGGGACATGCTCTTGACGAAACCTTGCAGGATATTCTTATCCGCTGGAGAAGAATGCAGGGATACAGCGCGTTGTGGCTTCCCGGAACGGATCATGCGTCTATCGCGACCGAAGCAAAAATTGTTGAGGCAATGCGTAAAGAAGGCATTACAAAAGAAGATATAGGCCGCGACGAATTTTTAAAGCGTGCTTGGGAGTGGAAGCGTGAATACGGCGGAAGAATTACAAGTCAGTTAAGAAAGCTCGGCTCAAGCTGCGACTGGGAACGCGAACGCTTTACTATGGATGAGGGCTGTTCTGAGGCAGTTAAAGAGGTATTTGTAAAGCTTTACGAAAAAGGCCTAATTTACAAAGGTGAGAGAATCATAAATTGGTGTCCGCATTGCTGCACATCAATATCTGACGCCGAGGTTGATTTTGCCGAGCAGGACGGCTCGTTCTGGCATCTTCGCTATCCGCTTACAGACGGCAGCGGCTATGTCCAGCTCGCTACAACACGCCCCGAAACTCTTCTTGGAGATACAGCAGTTGCGGTTCATCCCGACGATGAAAGATATAAGGATATTATCGGCAAAACCGTTACACTTCCTATTGTCGGCAGAGAAATTCCCGTTGTTGCCGATACCTATGTTGAGCCTGAATTCGGAACGGGTGTCGTAAAAATCACTCCGGCGCACGACCCCAACGACTTCGAGGTCGGTTTGCGTCATAACCTGGAGGTTATCAATGTTATGGACGATACTGCCCATATGAACGAAAAGGCAGGAAAATATCAGGGCATGGATCGTTACGAGTGCAGAAAAGCCATAGTTAAAGACCTTGAAGACGGCGGATTCCTCGTAAAGATTGAGCCGATTAAGCACAATGTCGGCACCTGCTACCGCTGTAAAACCACCGTTGAACCGAGAGTTTCAAAGCAGTGGTTTGTAAAAATGCAGCCGCTTGCGGAGCCTGCAATAGAATGTGTTAAAAACGGCGGTACAAAGATTATTCCGGAACGCTTTGAAAAGGTTTATTTCCACTGGATGGAAAATATAAAAGACTGGTGCATTTCCCGTCAGCTCTGGTGGGGACACAGAATTCCCGCATGGTACTGCGACGACTGCGGCGAGATTATCGTTGCAAAGGAAGCTCCGACAGTATGCCCTAAGTGCGGCAAAACACATCTTCATCAGGACGAGGATACGCTTGACACATGGTTTAGCTCGGCCCTGTGGCCGTTTTCTACACTCGGCTGGCCTGAAAAGACGCCTGAGCTTGAATATTTTTATCCGACCGATACCCTTGTTACAGGTTATGATATTATATTCTTCTGGGTTGCGAGAATGATTTTCTCCGCACTTGAACAGACGGGCGAGCCGCCGTTTAAGACTGTGTTTATGCACGGTATTGTTCGTGATGAAAACGGTGTTAAGATGTCAAAGTCCCTCGGCAACGGTATTGACCCGCTTGAGGTAATAGATAAATACGGCGCTGACGCTTTGAGATTTTTCCTTGCAACGGGTAATTCTCCGGGAAATGATATGAGATATTCAGACAAGCGTGTGGAGGCTTGCGCAAACTTTGCAAACAAGCTTTGGAATGCGTCACGCTATGTTCATATGAACATTGATGACTACGATGTTTTATTAACGCTGCCCGAAAAGCTTGCCACCGAGGATAAGTGGATTGTTTCAACACTTAACACGGTTGCAAAGGAAGTCAATGAGAACCTTGAAAAATTTGAGCTCGGCATTGCGGTGCAAAAGATATATGAGTTCATCTGGGACTGCTACTGCGACTGGTACATTGAGCTTGTAAAGGCAAGACTCTCGAGCGACGGCGAAGACGCAAAGAATGCAAGACAGGTTCTTCTGTATGTACTTGACCAAATTCTGAGACTTCTCCATCCGTTTATGCCGTATATCACAGAAGAAATTTGGCAGACAATCCCTCACGAGGGTGAAACGATAATGCTTGCCGAGTACCCGAAATACAAGCCCGAGCTTGACTATCCCGAGGCAGTACTTGAGATGCAGAGAGTTATGGAGGCAATCCGTGCAATCCGTAACCGCCGTGCTGAAATGAATGTACCGCCGTCAAGAAAAGCAAAGGTTTATGTTGCGACAAAATTCCCGCAGACCTTTAAAGACGGTACCGCGTTTATACAGAAGCTTGCATCGGCAAGTGAAGTCGAGGTGTCAGACAGCTTTGATATTGAAGGCGCTGTCACAATCGTAACGGCGGACGCAAAGATATATATTCCCATGGACGAGCTTGTTGACAAGGAGGCAGAGCTTGCACGCCTTAACAAGGAGCTTGAACAGGTTAAAAAGCGCCTTGCACAGAGCGAGGGCAAGCTTAATAATCAGGGTTTTGTATCAAAAGCTCCCGAGGCGGTAATAGAAAAGGTAAAGGGTCAGGCGGCAAAGGAAAGAGAACAAATTGCTCTTATCGAAGCGGCAATTAATGCTCTGAAATAATAGATGTAATAATTTTTATATAGTAGATGAAGTAGGATTTGTTCTGTCAGACAAACAAATTATCAAGAGTTATCTTTAATGTTATGGTAAAAGCAGGCAAAATAAATTAGATAATGTATATGTATTTCTTTGATAATTTCAAAAAATTTACAGGATAATTCCGAAATTAACGGATTTATAAAAAAT
>CALYBP010000059.1 GCA_944415425.1 uncultured Ruminococcus sp.
AACAGTTTGTAGGGGAGTTCTGATACTCCCCTATAAAAATGGCTATTTATCAACTGTTTGTTGTGACATAGCCTTTATAAATATAATTACTACCTAAATCACAAAGAAATAATAATTTAATTGTCGAAAATAACTAAAAATTTCATAAAATTTTTTATAGCAAACTTTAGCAATAATGGCATATGCCATTATTAATGGAATTGTGTTATATTAAAATATTTTACAAGGAACATTCCTGTAACAATAAGGAAAGGAGGATTTGAGCAGTTCATAAACAGGAAGGAGGACGGCAAGGTATTTTTGAGATTTTATAAAGTGAGACTATATAAGGTAAATTTTTAGGAGTTTTGTAATTTTAGGAGTAATTATGAAAAAATTAAAAAAGGTAATTTTATGCTCTGTGCTTGCACTTAGCACAGCTTTTTCGAGCCTTTCAATCGGTTCGCTTACTGCGGGTGCGATCACATTAGATGACGTTGCTGTTTCGGCAGAAAGCAGCATTAGTTCTGTCGGCGCAAAAGACTACGGACTTGCGGATAACATACAGGACGGAGTTATACTTCATTGCTTTGACTGGAAGTATAATGATATAAAAGCGGAGCTCCCTAACATTGCCGAAGCCGGTTTTACTGCGGTGCAGACATCTCCGGCTCAGCCGGCAGACAGCTCCGGAACATGGTATTGGCTTTATCAACCCCTCGGATTTTACATAGGAACAAACGACCTTGGTACTAAGTCGGATCTTCAGAGCTTGTGTACCGAGGCTGAAAAATACGGAATTAAGGTTGTTGTGGATGTTGTGGCAAACCACCTGACCGGTGACCATTCACGAATCGACAATGACCAAACCTCGGATATATACCTAAGCGGCTTTGAGGGCTATTACACGGACGGTTCAAGAGATTCAAGCGGTCATCTTAATGCAATCGGCCGGAATTCAAATATTAACCTCTTAAAGTCTTCATTTATAGGTGACTCAAGCGCTTCATTAGCTGACGAAGTGGCAGCTTGGCCCGGTGTCAAAATGACATACGATTCAGCGAATGGTTATTATGTTACGGAAGTGCCTGAAGGCTACGAAGATGCATATGTAATCTTTACTGAGGGCGAAAACGCAACTACCAACAGATACCCGGCAGATTTGGAACCCGGTCTTCCTCTTGAAGGCGTAACAAAGCTGTTCTCGGCTAATCATTCTTTTGAGCCTTACAACCCTGTTACACCGACAGAGCCGACCACACAGCCCACCACTCAGCCCACAACACAGCCGACCACTCAACCCACAACACAGCCGACCACACAGCCGACTACACAGCCCACAACACAACCTGACACTGAGCCTACGACACAACCGGAAAGCGGTTCAATTTCCGTAACTGCAAAATCAAATGTTTTCCCAACTGCTAAAAAGACATTTGATGTAAGTGAAAAGACTGTCACGGTTGCATATAAGCTTAGTGCAAATATGGATGTTGAAAACACCCAATGGGTTCTTACATTTGACAGTTCAAAGCTGAGGTATTCTGCCTCAAACAATGTTGTTAACGGAACTCAGACAATTACGCCGATAACAGGAGATAATCTTGTATATAATTGTGTTGACAACAAACTTAAAGGCAACTTTACTTCGATAAACCCATTTAATTTTGAAAATGAAGAAACTTTTGTTTCAGTTACATTTGATATTGTCGGCACAGGCAGCGCCGAGATTGACCTTTATGTTGAAATTCTGAGTTTGGCGTACAAGTCAGGCGGAAATGTTTATGATGAATCAATAATTGACTACGGAGAAATACAGGATATTTCAGATGTCAAAGGATTTGAAAATGCCGACATTTCGTTTAAAACAAGCTTTGGCGGCACTGTTCTGTTAGGCGATGTGAACTTAGACGGAAAAATTGACATTATGGATGCGACCTTAATACAAAAATATCTTGTAGGAATTGAAAACCTCTCTGCCGTTCAGTTAAAAGCGGCCGATATAAATCAGGATAACTGCTATACCATTGCCGACGCAACAGCAATTCAGCTATATATTTTGTACGGTGTGTGTGATGCCTCCGGATACTGTGGCGAGTATATATAATCAACAGATAACAAAGCACTTAAATAAGCCAAGAATCCGTTTTGGGTTCTTGGCTTGCGGTGCAGTTAAACATAGAAAGTAAGGGGTGTAAAATGGAAAAGTTAACAGGAACTCCGGACAATTTTTTAGAGTATTTGAGAGAATCTCCTTTGTTTTCCGGGGTGGAAGATGAGGAGATAGAGAAGTTCTTATTGATTTATAATCATTCGTTTTACAAGCTATCGGCAAATGAGGAAGTGGAAACAAAGCTCGGTTATTCCGTCTTTGTTTTGTACGGCATCGTGTCGACATATGTTCTCAACGATCAGGGTGAGCGAATACTGGCAAATTCATTTAAAGCTGGTGTCAACCCTCTTGTTCCGACAGATGTAGGCGATCCGTATCCTACACTCATGGCGCTAAGCAAAAAGCGGTCGCTTGTAATGATAATAGAAACAGACTCATATATGAACCTTAATCCTCGCATTATTTCTATACAAACAAGGATTTTGCAAAATATTGTTTAATATATTTTTTGAAACCACAAAGGTGGTAATAGACAGGACGATATGTAATTCAGAGCCGAACTCACGCAACCGTATTATTATGTATTTAAAATCGCTGTACATGCTTGAAAAAGGCGACAGAATAACCGTACCGCTTACCCGAAAGGATCTTGCCGATCACCTGCGTATGGATACAAGCACATTGATGAGGGAGCTGAAAGCTCTCAAAAATATGGGACTTATTGAATACGACAGAAAAAATATATTTATTAAGGATGCGAGTTTTTTATCATAGATTTTCCTCTTGTCACGGGCGTTGATTCCGTCCGTGACCTTTTTTACAGAAAAAGCACCCCTGTTTTAAAATCAGAGGTGCGTAATTTATTTTTTAATCATAAATTGTCTGTCAGCTTTATTTATAATCAGAACATCGTTTTCTTTTATCACGGTTTTTCCGCTCGGTATAACGATCCTGTTGCCTCTTTTAATAAGTGTTACCAGCTTGTCGGAGTCAAGGTCGATTTCCGACAGGCTCATACCTATCCATTCGTTGTCGGCGTCTATGTCAATTTCGGTCAGGTGTCCCGTGAATTTCTTTTCAAGCGACGGACCGCTCAATACGGCAATATCGCCCGCAAGCACCGTTGTATCGCCCCTCGGAACGATCTGCTTGTCGTCCCTTATTATAAGCGCAAGAATTGTGTTCGGCAAAAAGCGGATATTGGAAACCTTCTTGTTTGTCCAAGGGTGTTTTTCGTTTATAGGAAGCTTAATAAACTGCACGGGAACTTCTTTTGTGTAGTCGTTAAATGTTTTCATAACATCGTTTTTGTTGTCTATCATATCAAGACGCTTTGCAACAAACGGTATCAGCGTACCCTGTATCGAAATTGAGAAAAGCACAATGAAGAAAACCACATGGAATACATCGTTTTTGATATAAGCGGGACTCACAACCGCCATTATTGCGAAAACAATTGACGCAGCGCCCCTAAGTCCCGACCAAGACACGAGTATTTGCTGATTTACGGGACATTTAAACGGCGTAAGGATTGCAAATACTGCAAGAGGTCTTGCGATAAAGGTGAGGAACAGGGCGATAGCGAGCGCAGGTAAAATAATTGATACCATTTGCGACGGAAAAGCCGTAAGTCCCAAAAGGAAAAATATCAGAATCTGCATAAGTCCCGTTATTCCGTCAAAAAAGTGTACAAGCGACTGCTTATTGGGGATTTCCATATTGCCGAGGATTATACCCGTAATATAAACGGAAAGATAGCCGTTGCCTCCTATCAGAGACGAAGCTGAATAAGACACCAGAGCCATTGAAAAAACAAGAATGGACTCAACGCCGTTTTTATTAAGATTAAGTCTTTTCAGCATAAAATAAGCCGCAAAGGCAGACCCCACACCGACTGCCGCGCCGAAAACGAGCTGAGCGAATATCATATACGCAATTTCCCACGGACTTGTTTTTCCGCTCATAAGCGTAAGAATTATCACGGTCATCATATATGCACACGGGTCGTTGCTTCCGCTTTCAACCTCAAGCAGGGAAGCGGTGTTGTATTTTAGGTTGAGCCTTTTGCTTCTCAGTATCGAAAATACCGACGCCGCATCTGTCGAGCTTACAACAGCGCCGATTAACATACTTTCAAGCAGGTCAAAGCGCAGCGCAAAATAACAGAATAAGCCTGTAATACCGGCGGTTAAAATAACGCCGAGCGAAGAGAGTAAAACAGATTTTGCGGCAACGGCTTTGGCTTTCTTCCAGTTCGTTCCGAATCCGCCGTAAAACATTATGAATATAAGCGAAACGGAACAAATGGTTTCGGCAAAGGAAAAGTCATCAAACTGTATTCTGAATATTCCGTCGCACCCAAACAACATACCCAAAAAAATAAACGCGAGCAAAACGGGAACGCCTATCTTTGAGGTGAACTTGCTTACTGCAAGACAAATAATAATTATTACAGCCGCAATCAAAATAAAAAATTGCATATTACCTCCCAAAAACAAAACGGTCCAGCAAAGATGAACATCCTTGTTGCACCGCATAATTTTATATATCTGTAAGAATATTATACTATAAACAATGTATTTTGGCAAGCGGAATATATTGACTTCAGCTTAACGAAAGTAATAAGAAGAAAAAAATAAGGCCGACTTCACATAAGTGAACTCAGCCTTATAATTTGCACAACTAAACTATTAACAAATCAGTTGTTAATGAGCTTGTCCTCATCAGACCAGCTGTAAAGCTTTCTTACTTCCTTACCGATTACCTCAGCAGGAGCCTCAGCAGCGAGCTTTCTCATAGCGCGGAAGTGAGCCTGACCGCCTGCCTGTGACATATCAAGGAGGAAGTCCTTAGCAAATGTACCGTCCTGAATATCGGAAAGAATCTTCTTCATAGCTTTCTTTGTATCGTCTGTAATTATCTTCGGACCTGTGATATAGTCGCCGTACTCAGCAGTGTTTGAAATTGAATATCTCATGCCTGCAAAGCCCGACTGATAGATAAGGTCAACGATAAGCTTCATCTCGTGGATACACTCAAAATAAGCGTTTCTCGGGTCGTAGCCAGCTTCGCAAAGTGTTTCAAAGCCTGCCTGCATAAGAGCGCAAACACCGCCGCAGAGGACAGCCTGCTCACCGAAGAGGTCTGTTTCTGTTTCTGTTCTGAAAGTTGTTTCAAGAACGCCTGCTCTTGCGCCGCCGATTCCGAGAGCATAAGCAAGTGCAATGTCCTTAGCCTTGCCTGTTGCATCCTGATGAACGGCAACAAGACACGGAACACCCTTGCCAGCCTGATATTCGCTTCTTACTGTGTGACCCGGTCCCTTAGGAGCGACCATAGTAACATCAACATCAGCGGGGGGAACGATCTGTTCAAAGTGGATGTTAAAGCCGTGAGCGAACATAAGCATATTGCCTGCCTCAAGGTTAGGAGCAATATCATTCTTATAGAGAGCAGCCTGCTTCTCATCGTTAATAAGAATCATAATAATGTCAGCCTGCTTTGCAGCTTCGGCAGCTGTATATACCTTAAATCCCTGAGCCTCTGCTTTTGCCCATGACTTGCTTCCCTTGTAAAGACCGATAATTACATTACAGCCTGAGTCTCTAAGGTTAAGAGCATGCGCGTGGCCCTGGCTGCCGTAACCGATAATTGCAATTGTCTTACCGTCAAGCAAGGAAAGGTTACAGTCTGACTGGTAATAAATTGGTGCCTTCATGTTTTCTTTGTAGTCTTTCATTTTAATGAATCCTCCTTACCGCAAACTGCGGCATAATTAATATATATGCTATACTGTAAGATTAAACGGAAACCGAAGCTGTGCCTCTGTCAATGGCCACAGTACCTGTTCTTACAATCTCACGGATACCATAAGGCTTTAATAAGTCGATAAGAGTATTAACCCGGCTTGCACATTCGCAGTACTCAACCGTAACGCAGCTTGAGGCTACATCAACGATTTTCGCCTGCATAATTTCAGCCGTTTTTATAATTTCTGCACGCTTTGCGGCGGCACAGTGTACCTTAATTAAAATAAGCTCTCGGCTTATAAATTCGCCTTCTGTAAGACGCTTTACCTTTATAACGGGAATAAGCTTATTGAGCTGTTTTTCAAGCTGTTCAACAACATATTCATCGCCGTTTGCGACTATTGTTATTCTTGATACATTCGGAGTGTTTGTAACTCCTACTGCAAGAGAGTCGATATTAAAACCTCTGCGGGAGAACAGCCCCGAAATTTTTGAGAGGACGCCCGCCTGGTTTTCAACAAGTATTGATAATGTGTACTGCATCTTCTCACCTCATTTAAATAGACGGAGTGTCCGGATAAACATTGCATACGAGTATAAACGGTTTGTCCGAGTTTACTATGCCTTTTATGATACTTTCAGCCTCATCGTTTGAGCTTGCCTGTGCACAGTCGATTCCGTAAGCCCTTGCAATGCCCAAAAAATCAGGATCGCCCTGAAGAATTGTTGCGCTGTGCCTGCCGCCGTAGTTTTTGTCCTGCAGCTCACGCACCATTCCGAGTCTTGTGTTTTTCATAATAATGATTTTTATGTTCAGGTTATTTCCCGCGATTGTTGCAAGCTCGTTCATGCCCATCTGAAAGCTGCCGTCGCCGCATACGGCGATTACATCTCGGTCAGGCCTTGCAAATTTTGCTCCCACGGCAGCGGGAATTGAGTAGCCCATTGTACCCATTCCGCCCGTTGTCAAAAATCTGCCTTCGCGGATTCTGAAATTATTAGCACACCAGATCTGATTCTGTCCCACATCGGCAACGAGAATAGCCTTGGAACGGAACATAGCACTCAGATGGCTCATAAGAGTTCTCGGTTCAACAAACCCGTCAAACACGGGCGGAGTTTTGTACAAGTCCTTTTTCCATGTGTTAACGGTTTGCTGCCATTGTTCGGGGACAGTATAGTCGCCGATATTTTCGGCAAGCATTTTAAGAACGTTTCTCATATCGCCGACAATCGGAATTTCCGTTTTAACATTCTTTCCGATTTCTGCGGGGTCAATATCTATATGTATTACGGTTGTGTTTTTGCTCATCTGATCAGGAGCGGCAACGGCTCTGTCACCGAGTCTTGCGCCGCATACTATTACGAGATCCGCCTCGTGCAGCGCACGGTTTGCAACCGCTTTGCCGTGAGTACCCAGCATACCCAGATAAAGCTCGTTGTCACTCGGCATTACGCCGATGCCCATCATGGTTGATATAACGGGAATCCTTGTTTTTATTGCAAAATTCTGAAATTTCGGCTTAACTCCGGAACTTAAAACACCGCCGCCTGAAACTATAAGAGGACGCTTGCTCTTTTTAATCGCTTCAATCGCACGCTTAACCTGAACGGCGTGGCCTTTTGTGTTCGGTTTGTATCCGATTATATTAACGCTGTCGGGATACACAAACTCTTCAATTTCGTTGGTCTGAATATCCATCGGAATATCAATAAGCACGGGACCCTGTCTGCCGGTTGAGGCAATATGAAACGCCTCTTTAAATATACGGGGCAAATCCTCCGTTTTGCTGACAAGATAACTGTGTTTTACAAACGGCTCGCAGGCACCTGTAATATCAGCTTCCTGAAAAACATCACGTCCCAAAAGGTCGGAACGAACCTGACCCGTAATAGCTACCATAGGGATTGAATCCATGTACGCCGTAGCAATACCTGTAATAAGATTAGTCGCACCGGGGCCGGAGGTTGCAACACAAACACCCGGTCTGCCGCTGCATCTTGCATACCCGCTTGCGGCATGAGCGGCGTTTTGCTCCTGACGAACAAGAACATGCTTTATACTTGAATCATAAATTTTATCGTAAAACGGACATATTGTAGCGCCCGGGTATCCAAAGACGACCGAAACACCCTCAGCTTCCAAACATTTTACCATAATTTCAGCACCGCTAATCATTATGTTTGTCCCTCCTGTCCTTTTTAATATATCGAAAACGACTGCAAATTCAGTCGTTTACTTTTAAACTACATTATACAACAAAGAATGTAAAAAGTAAAGAGATTATGGCGGGGAAAAAGC
>CALYBP010000060.1 GCA_944415425.1 uncultured Ruminococcus sp.
ATATAGAGGGACTTATAAATTCTTGGCTGGTAGCGGGAGTTATCGGTACATCGGTAGTTACCGTAGCCCTCAACTCGCTGTCTGTCATGGTATCGGACAGACAGAACAAAATTAACTTTGATTACGGTGCTTCTCCTGTAAAAAGCGGTACGGTTGTTTTGTCCTACTTCAGCGGAGCAGTAATAAATACAGTATTGCTCAGTGAAATTTTGCTTACGGCGGGGCTTTTGTATGTGTGCCTTAGCGGAGGGCTGGTTTATTCGGTAACAGACATACTTTTGATATACGGATTAACTGCACTCGGTTCGGTTTCATCAACTTTAATTCTTATGTTTTTTGTTTCACCGTTCAAAAAGTCTTCAACGCTTAATTCGTTCGGTGTAATGGTTTCTGTCGCAATAGGTTTTGTAATCGGCGCGTACATTCCGGTTTCGCAGTTTGATGAGAGTATTCAGACAGCAGTAAACCTTGTACCCGGTTCACACATTGCAGGTATGATGCGAAATGTGCTTATGGCTCCTGCAATAGACAGAATTGACGAGTCGCTCAACGGAATTGATAACGGGGCGTTTGCAGACGGTATTGAAAGTACATTTGCGTTGAAAATGAATTTATTTGACAACAAGGTGGGGACAGAATTTATGCTTGCATATTCAATAATTGCGGCAGCGGTATTTTTGGCTTTAAATTTTATAGCGTTTAAGTTTAGCTCAAAAACAAACGAATAGATATATTATAAAAGCAAAAAGGACGGTCAATATTGAACCGTCCTTTTTAAGCTTCTATGTTAAATTATATTACCAAATTCCGAGTACGTGCTGCATCAAAATACTCACGCCTGTAATTGCAATCCAGCAGGTAAAGCCAAGCAAAATCGGTTTTCCGCCTGTTTTTACGAGCTTTACAATATTTGTATTAAGTCCTATTGCCGCCATTGCCATTACGATAAAGAATTTACTGAGCTGTTTTAGAAATCCAAAGATATTATTTGCAACTTCAAGTGCCTGTCCCGTGCAAACGGATGTCACAATCGTTGTAATGACCGAAGCAAGAACAAAGTAGAGAATAAACATAGGGAATATCTTTTTGATGTTGATATTTGCCTTTGAACCTGTTTTTTCTTTTTTTATTCTTACGAAGGCAAGAACAAGTGTGATAGGAATAATTGCAAGCGTTCTCGTGAGCTTTACTATTGTTGCATAGTCAAGCACCTGTGAGCCTGTTCCGTGCATGGTATCCCAAGTCGATGCGGCCGCAGTTACAGAGGAAGTGTCGTTTACGGCTGTTCCGGCAAAGAGTCCGAAGCCCTCGTTTGTCATTCCGAGTATTCCTCCCAGCGTCGGGAAAATGAGCGCCGCAATTACATTAAAGAGGAAGATAACCGATATGGACTGAGCGATTTCCTCATCGTCTGCGTCAATTACGGGAGCGGTAGCGGCAATTGCCGAACCGCCGCAGATGCTTGAGCCGACGCCGATAAGCGTTGCGGTCTTTGAAGGCACTCTGAGCAGCTTGTACATAATAAAAGCTACGATAAGAGATGTTGCGATAGTTGAAATAATTATCGGAAGAGATGTAGCTCCGACTTTTCCGATTGTCGCAAGATTAAGTCCGAATCCCAGCAGAATAACGGCATACTGCAAAATCTTTTTAGATGTAAATGCAATTCCTGCCGCAAACGGTTCCTTGTTTTTTATCACAAGAGATAAAACCATTCCCGCGATAATCGCGATTACAGCCGAGCCGATAACCTCAAGCGCAGGTATGAACATAACCAAGAGAGTTGCAGGAACTGCGATAGCAAGACACAGCAGGATTCCCAAAAGATACTTCTTCATAAAAATCCCCCATAAAACATTATAATTGTGTTATGATATGCAATTAAAAATTCCACGAGGGTATAAAATCAGAGCTTGCAGAGGACAAATCCTGGGTAAATCCGTCAAGGTCTAGAGAGAACAGTACGGATTTTACTTTTTCGTATTCACGGCGAGTGACAGTACGGTTTATTTTAGGAAACTCCTTTGCTCTCCCGCAGGGAACATACTGACACATAAGGCTGACAAGTATTTGATTTCCGTAGCTGCGCTTTAAAATGTCAAGCACATTTATGCTGTTTTTTGTGTGAGACGGCAACACAAGATGCCTTACAATTACGCCCTTTTGCATAATACCGTTGCTGTCAAGCTTAGGAGTACCGACCTGAAAAATCATTTCCTTAATTGCGGCTGACGCGGTATTGACATAGTCGGGTGCCGATGAATATTTAACGGCAAGCGCATCATCCGAATACTTAAAATCGGGCAGATAAATGTCAACGAGGCCGTCGAGGATTGAAAGTGTTTTCGGACTTGTGTAGCCGCTGCAATTATAAACAACGGGAACCGAGGGCTTGTACATATTAAGACTTTCCGCAACAGCAAGCACAAAGTGGTCTGCCGTAACAAGATTAATGTTGTGAACGCCCTGTTCCTCAAGCCTTTTGTAGCAGTCGGCAAGCTCTGAGACGCTTATCGTCCTGCCCTTGTGACCCGCTGAAATTTCGTAGTTCTGACAGTACACACATTTCATTGTACAACCGGAAAAAAATATTGCTCCGCTGCCGTTTGTTCCGCTTATGCACGGTTCCTCTCCGAAATGAGGAGCCACTCTTGCAACAACAGGCAGTGTTCCCGATTCGCAAAAGCCGTTTCCCTGGTGTTCGGTGCGGCAGGCGCCGCATTTCCTCGGGCAGAGATTGCATATCATATAATCACCGCGTCTATTGTAGCATAAATGATCGGGCAAGTCCATTGTTTTGTTTAAACTTTATACGGTATAATCGGTTAAATAATCTTCCACAATGTACTCAAAATGGCAAGGCTCAATATTAAGCTCGTTACACATATCTGCAAGTTTTGAAATGTCCTTGCGGCAGTTCGATATGGAAGTGAAAGATTTTATGACAGTATTATCCTTTACTATATCTATGCCGTACATATTGCCTAAAACCGAATTGGTTTTGTTTAAAATATAGTGCATATAATGCGCCCCTTTTAAAAATTTTAAAGAACAATAAATATTTTAACAATAGTTGGTATAAATGTCAAATTTATCACATAAAAATCTCCGTGTTAAGTACTCTGATTTTAGTTACTAAATTACATAATACTCAATTTAACGACAAAAAGGTAAAAAAATTATGTTAAATGATTGA
The DNA here is from genome assembly GCA_944415425.1 of uncultured Ruminococcus sp. Lineage (GTDB taxonomy): Bacteria > Bacillota > Clostridia > Oscillospirales > Acutalibacteraceae > Ruminococcoides. Next base: position 3,197 of record CALYBP010000060.1, read on the forward strand.
AATAAAAATATACATATTATATAATTTTTATATAAAAATATATAAAAAATTTTATAAGAGATAATATTACATAAAATAAAAATTCAGAGTAAATACCGTATTTTTATTTTCACTTTGCAATAAGAGGGAGTATACCAATTGGTTGAGTTTTTAACAAAAAATTTTTTATTATGCCTTTCGGGGGTTTATGTAATTCTTGCAATGATAATGAGTTTAAAGCTAAGCCGATGCGACATAGCAAAAGTTGACAGACAGGGAAGAAACTTCGCTGAATTACCTGTAACGCAACGGCATAAATTGCTTATAAAAGGAAAGAAAATAAAACTGACATACGCAGTTGTTTCGGCAGCGGCGTGGATTTTTCTAACATTGAAATTAAGCTCGGTTATGCTTCCCGCAACAGCGGTTTTGATTTCGGCGGCAGCGGCTGTTGTATCGGTGTTTGTTTTGTTTGAGTTAACTTTATTTGCGTCTTGTCTGCTGAGAAAAATAATAAATGTTAGCAGTCCGTCGCTTAATGTTATTTTTTCTTCTCTTGTATTTATTATTGGTTTCTTTTGTATATACATTTGCTCGGTAAAACATACGGGTATTGATGTATATCACTTTATAATGATAGAAAGTTTTCTTTTATGCTGTTATGTAATAATGCTCATCGCTATGATACTTGTACTTAAAGAGGCAACGGCAGCAGACAGTATGATAACGCTGAAAAATTTGTGGAAATCTGTATTTTTGACGATTGTGCTGTTTCTGGTGATTTTGACGCTTATGTCATTTGCCTGTGTTGTGTATGACAGAGGTTCGTTTTCAGGCGCAGAAAATAATATTTTTGATATGTTCTATTATACGGCGGTTACATTTGCCACCGTGGGATATGGAGATATTGTTCCGATTTCCTATGCTGCAAAGGCAGTATCTGTTCTGACCGTTGTTACAAGTATCATTTGTATTACCGTGTTTTTAAGCGAAATTGCAGGAGTCAAGAAAAAGTTGTCATAAATATGTGAATTATAGTTTTTTGGTTTAATGGTAAATAAGAATAATTTGTATAATATGCATAAATTTAGGCCTGAAAGTTTGGCGGCACAAGAATATTATAATTCTTATCAAGAAAAATATATTTTAAATAATTGGTAGAATATAATAAACGCACTATGTGTATTAGTGTATTTTATAAGGAGTGAGAACTATGAAATTCAGAAAACCGTTATCATTGTTGCTTTCTGCCGCAATGATGACCGGTATGGCTTCATACGCGGCAACCGCGGCAACTACCGACAGTGAAGTTTCTGCGGGCAACTACTACAACGCAAGCTACCTTGAGAATTACGCTGAGAAGGCATACAACGAAACTGGTCTTGGTTCTGTTTACAGCAAAACCTCGACAACATGGAAAACATGGTCTCCTGAGGCAACCTCCGTACAGCTCAAGCTTTACAAGACAGGTTCAGACAGTGAGTCCGGCGCAGGCGTAATAGGTACATATCCTCTTACCAAAAATTCCGATACAGGTGTTTGGTCAACAACACTTACAGGTGATTACAAAGATGTTTACTATACATACCTTGTAACTGTAAACGGACAGACAAACGAAACACAGGATGTTTATTCAAAGGCAGTCGGCGTCAACGGTAACCGTTCAATGGTAGTTGACCTTGACTCTACTGACCCCGATGGCTGGGAAAATGATAACCATGTTCTTTTTGACAGCGCTTCTGAAGCAGTAGTATGGGAAGTTCATGTCCGTGACTTCTCTGCTTCAAAAACATCAGGCGTAAGCACAGAAAATCAGGGCAAGTATCTTGCTTTTGCCGAGGGCGGCACAAAGCTTAACTCAGATACAAGCGACGATGCTGTTTCAACAGGCATCGACTATTTGGTTGAACAGGGCATAAATTGCGTTCAGCTTCTCCCCGTATATGATTTCCAGTCGGTTGACGAGTCTGTTGCAAGCTCTTCATCAAACCGCAACTGGGGTTACGATCCGCAGAACTACAATGTTCCGGAGGGCTCTTATTCAACAAACGCTTATGACGGTAACACAAGAATTACCGAATTTAAGCAAATGATACAGGCGCTTCATGACAGAGGCATTTCAGTTGTAATGGATGTTGTTTACAACCATACTTACACAACAGAGGGTTCATGCCTTTCAAAGACAGTCCCCGGTTACTATTACAGAAAGACAAATGCAAGCACATATTCAAACGGCTCAGGCTGCGGTAATGAAACTGCTTCCGATAAGCTTATGTACAGAAAGTACATGATCGATTCCGTAAAATATTGGGCAGAGGAGTACCATATCGACGGCTTCCGTTTTGACCTTATGGGTATTCATGACATTACAACAATGAATACCATCAGAAGCGAGCTTGACAATCTTTATTCCGACGGTTCAGGCCAAAAGATTCTTATGTACGGCGAGCCATGGACAGGCGGAACAGTTGCAATCTCTGACGGCTGCTCACAGGCAAGAGCTTCTCAGCTTGACGCAAGAGTCGGCATGTTCTGTGATTCATTCCGTGATGCTATAAAGGGCGGCACAAATGATGCAACCAAGGGATTTGTACAGGGTACAACAAGCAAGACATCCACAGTAGTAAGAGGCGTTCAGGGTAAAGGCTTCAGTGCAAAAGCTCCGTCACAGACGATTGCCTACGCCGATGCTCACGATAACCTTATTCTTTGGGACAAGATTGTAAAGAGTAACGGTTCAAGCAACTGGAATCTTACTTCTGATTCACTAAAGGGACAGCACAAGAATGCTCTCACCCTTATTTTGACATCACAGGGTATTCCTTTCTCAAACGCTGGTACTGAGTTCTGCCGTACAAAGCAGGGCGACCACAACAGCTATAAGTCAAGTGATGCAATAAACGCTATTGACTGGTCAAGGGTTGAGACATATTCTGATGTTCTCGGTTATTACAAGGGCCTTCTTGAGATAAGAAAGAATTATTCACCCCTTACAACAAAAACTTTCAGCACACCTACATTCCAGTCAAGCTCAGGATATGTTGTTGCTTATACATATTCAAACTCAACTCCCGGCGAGTGGGGCAAGGTTTGCGTGCTTGTTAACAGCGGCACAAAGGCTTACGACATTACACTTGACGGAAGCGGCTGGACAATAATTGCCGACGGAAAGAAAGCAGGACTTGAAAGCTTGGGAACAGTAAGCGGCAATGTTTACTCCGTTCCGGCAAGAAGCTCTGCAATCTTGGTTGAGAGCGCTACATTTGACAATTTTGAGGCTCCCGAAATCAACTACGGAACACTCACAATCAATCATGTAAACGAGAACGGCGATGTTCTTAAAACCTCTACTTCAAAATACAGAGAGGGTTCAACATACCGCGCTATTCCTGACAGCACAATACTCTTTGACTATGAACTCGTTAAAACAGAGGGTACTGTTTCAGGAACGGTTGTAGGCGGCGAAAATTATACGGTAACATTTGTTTACAAGGCAACAGGCATTCCCTCAGGGTATCTTACTGTTAAGTATGTTGACGCAAACGGTGCTGAGGTTAAGGATGCTACTACTTATCATTTAAGACAAGGCGATTCTTACGAGATTCCGGTAGCTGAGATTCAGGGTTATCAGCTTGATACTGATAATTATCCCGCTCAGACTTACGGAACATTTACAGGCAGCGACAGGACTATAACATTTAAGTACAAGGATCTCGGAATTTCAACTTCAAGAGTACACTACTATAATTCAAACGGCTGGGCTGATGTTCGCTGCTATGCGTATACTGACGGAGGCGACGAGCCTAACGGTGCCTGGGCAAACGCTACAAAGATGACAAGTGAGGGCGGTAACTGGTATGTATGCGATGTTCCTGCCGGAAGCGCATATGTTATGTTCCATCCGTCATCAGGAAGCGCACAGGAACCCGGACAGGGTGAAACAGGTTATCCTGTATCCGGTGAAGCTTGGATAGAGAACAAGGTTCTCACATTCAGCAGTACTGTTATCACAAGCCACATTGATATGGTAACAGGTAAGAAGATAGTTGACGATGTAGTTAACAATGTAGAGCAAACAACAAGCTCGGCAACTTACACAACATCTGCCCTTGCAGGAAGAGACGATGTTCTTGTTCCGTCCAATGCTCAGGGAAATTATGTTGCTGGAATTACCAATGTAGTATATCTCTACAATTCATCTGATAACCCAACCGATCCTACCAATCCTACTGATGTTACGGAGCCGACAGATCCTTCTGTTCCTTCTGGGGAAAAGATACTCATCGGAGATGTGTCAGGTGACGGCAGAGTAGCTATAAATGATGCCACAATTATTCAAAAGTATCTTGTAAGCATTGAGACGCTTAATGCAACTCAAATGATTGCTAGCGACTGTGACGGCGATAAGGTGGTTTCAATTAAGGATGCTACTCTCATTCAGAAGTACTGCGTTGAGATGGAGGATGTCGGAAATGTCGGCCAGTATTATGAAACAGAAATACCCACAACAGAGCCCACGACAGAGCCCACAACAGCTCCGACAACCGAGTCCACAACAGAACCCACAACTCAGCCGACTACTGCTGAGCCAACTCCCGAAACATATACAGTAAGATTTACAAACTCACAGCGTTGGAGCGGTTCTATCTACTGTTACTATTGGTCAGACGGAGAAGACGGTCCCGTTGCTTGGCCGGGAGAAGAAATGATATTTGACTATACTAACGATTACGGTGA
>CALYBP010000061.1 GCA_944415425.1 uncultured Ruminococcus sp.
GGTAAAATAAAAGAGAGCACCTTGCGGTACTCTCTTTTTGGTGCGCCAACAGGGACTCGAACCCCGGACCGACCGGTTATGAGCCGGTAGCTCTAACCAACTGAGCTATTGGCGCTTATTTCTTGCTCACGCAAATGGTATTATATCAGAGTTTTTTATATTTGTCAACTTCATAAAGAAATTATTATCAACTTTTAAATTATTTTTTAAAATATTTGACTAATCGTGTCTGATGTAATAAAATAATATCGTATTGTTTTTTGAAATTTCGTGTAGAGGGGTATTGTTAATGGGTGGATTTTTTGCAGTTGCTTCAAAGGAATCATGTGTACTTGACCTGTTTTACGGAACCGACTATCATTCCCACTTGGGAACGAGAAGAGGCGGTATGGCGGTTCACGGGGAAAACGGATTTTCCCGTGCAATTCATAACATTCAAAATTCGCCGTTCCGTACAAAATTTGAGCGTGATGTCGAGGAGCTGGAGGGCAACCTCGGTATAGGCTGTATCTCTGATTTTGAGCCTCAGCCGTTGCTTGTTCATTCTCACTTAGGCAGTTTTGCGATTACAACTGTCGGAAAAATCAACAATTCCGATGAGCTTATCGGCGAGTGTTACAAAACGGGTCATACTCATTTTCTTGAAATGAGCGGCGGTACAATTAATCCCACCGAGATAACGGCCGCTCTTATTAATCAAAAATCGTCGATAGTTGAGGGACTGAGATTTGCTCAGGAAAAAATAGACGGTTCTATGTCAATTCTTTTGCTGACATCAAGCGGAATATATGCGGCTCGTGACAGGCTTGGCAGAACACCGATTATAATAGGAAAAAAAGATAACGCATACTGTGCGTCGTTTGAAAGTTTTGCTTATCTCAATTTGGGATATACAGACTGCAAAGAACTCGGTCCTGCCGAGATTGTGTTTATGACACCCGACGGAGTGGAGACCGTAAGTCCCGCACAAAAAGAAATGAAGATATGCTCGTTTTTATGGGTTTATTACGGTTATCCTACCTCCTGCTATGAGGGCGTAAATGTAGAGCAGATGCGTTATGAGTGCGGAAGACTGCTTGCAAAAAGAGATGACGCAAATCCCGATGTTGTGGCAGGAGTGCCCGATTCGGGTATAGCGCACGCAATAGGCTATTCTAACGAAACAAAAATTCCTTTTTCACGTCCGTTCATTAAATACACCCCTACATGGCCGCGTTCTTTTATGCCGACAAATCAGAAGCAGAGAAATAAAATCGCCCATATGAAGCTTATTCCCGTAAAAAAACTTATTGAAGGCAAAAAGCTGCTTCTTATTGACGATTCAATCGTTAGGGGAACTCAGCTTCGTGAAACAACCGAATTTCTTTATAAAAGCGGTGCAAAAGAGGTTCATATCCGCCCTGCGTGCCCGCCGATTATGTTCGGCTGTAAGTACCTCAATTTCTCTCGTTCTACATCGGAGCTTGATTTGATTGCGCGCAGAGTGATTTTGAAGAGAGAGGGCGAAAACGCAGATAAGATGCTTACGGATTATGCAGACCCCACAAGCAGAAATTACAGCGAAATGGTAGAGGATATCCGCAAGGAGCTTAACTTTACATCGCTTCGCTACCACCGACTTGACGATATGATTGAGTCAATCGGTATTTCTCCCTGCAAGCTGTGTACATATTGCTGGAACGGAAAAGAATAAACAAAAATATCCGCCGATTTTCGGCGGATTTATTTTTGCTCTGTTCAGGTCGCTGATATTTTAGTTTTGCTTAAATATCTTCAATATTTCATCCTTGTGTTGCATAATCGCTTCATAGCCCTCGTTTATGGTTTCGTCAATATTGTCCATTGAAAAGAGCTGGGTATTCCGGTTGTTTATTTCAACAGCGTAGTCAGCCATTTTCATTGATTTTCTTGTACCGTCTATTGAATAAACATCAAGGGCACGCCAAATAACTTTTATCAGTCCGTCAAGTCCCGAATCAGGGTCGTAAGTCATTATATCAAAGCCGATTGCAAGTACCTTGCCCACGCCCATATCTTTTAAAATCTTAACAGGCAGGTTGTCCTTTGAGCCGCCGTCGATAAAGTTGTATTTGTCATATGTGCAGGTTGTGAATATCGCAGGGAACGCCATGCTTGCCCTTACCGCGATTTCAAGCGGTGCGTCGGATATATAGTGTATATGTTCGTTTTCAAGGTGTTCGTCCTCGGTTGTGAAGATACACTCATCGGTTGTAAGCGTGTCAACCGTACAGATTGAAAGGTTTATCGGCAAATCTTTAAAACCCTTGATTTTGCGCTCGTCCATTATTTGCTTGATAACATCGGAGATTATTTCGCTGGATTTTATTCCGTCCTTTTGTATTCTTTTGTTCAGTATAAACTGAGCGAGCGCCTTAAAAATAAGACCATTGTCAATTTCGGCGAGCGTTTTCCAGTGCTTTTTAGCAATATCCCTCATTTCGTCGGCGCTGCAACCCATGGCAACTATTGCCGCCATTGCCGCTCCTGAGCTTGTGCCCGACACAAACTGGGGCTTTATTCCAAGCTCGTAAAGAGCCTTTATCGCACCGATATGTGCAATGCCCTGCAAACCTCCGCCTGACAGAGCAATTCCTATTGCATTTTTTCTTTCCTGCTTTTGCAAAATTGCCACCCTTTTCCTTAATAAAAGCGATATACATTGCAGTACGACTCAGTTTCAACAAAATAATCGTACCAATTATAAAAATCGTCAAAGTTGTAATCAGCCTGTATAAGCTCGTAGTTTTTAAATTTAGTGTTTTCGGTAATATATTGTATCGTACTTTCGTTATCTGCAAGGCGGGAGATGTAGACGGTGACTTCGTCCAAGCCTGCAAGCTTTTTATCGTTTTTGAGAGCGTCCATACTGCTTGTAAGCTCTTTTTCACTGCCGTTGTTCATATATGCCTTTGCAAGTTCTGAGATTTTACCTTTCGTGACAATTCCGCGTTTTGAGGCAAAGCTCTCAAGTTCATCTCCGAGTGTTTTTGACATTTCCGATGTCTGCACAATCATTGTACTGTCATAGTTTTCAAGCTTGTCAATGCATTTGTTCCACTCAAGCATTGCAGTACCTACAAAAAAGCAGTTATCTGTTTTCGGTTCATAAAGATTTGTTTTCCCGTAAATATAGTATGGCGTTACAGTGCCGAAAGCTATTGCGCTTGCAAGCAAAATTCCCGCAGGCAAGATAAGCTGTGCTTTTTGGTTTTTTATAAGCATAAAGATTTTTATGAAAGCAAATGTAAACAGCATTGAAATAAGCGGAAGCGACGCCATTACATATCTGTCGCTGTTAAACGGCGACACAAGCGAAATGAATATGAAATACATTAAGGCAGGTATTATAACAAACATTGCCTTGCGGTTTAGCTTGCGCTTTTTTATAAATCTAAAGTAAATGCCAAATCCTACGGCACAGAGGCTGCAAAGTACAAACAGCCAAATCTGACCCAAAAACAAATCCTTTGACAAAATCTCAATGTATGTGCAAAGCTTATATACAAGATAGGTGAGTATTGTGATAAATTCAAGAGAGGAAAAGTCGAGTGAACCGAGTCCTCTGTTTCCGCCGAGTACATTTGAAATTATATACGGGTAAATACACATGGCTATTGCCGCTCCCGCAAGAGCGGAAATAATGTATTTTACAAGGTCTTTGATGTTCTTTTCTTTAATTTTAAACACAAGGAAAACAAGGCCGATAAGTCCCGCAAACATAATGAAATAATACTGCGTGAGAGTACCCAGAATAACCGTAAGAGCAAGCAAAAGACAGTCGGACAGCTTCACCGTGTTTTTCTTTTCATACATTACAAGTGTTATGTAAAGAAAAGCAAGTACAAAAAATGTAAGCGTTGCGTACATCCTCAGATAAATTGTGGTAGTTATACACGCAATGCTGAGCGCGTAAGCGCCGCAGGCTAAAAGCGCATAAAAATTATTTTGGGTTATCTTTTTTGCGATTTTATAAAGCATAATAAGTACGCCTGCTATTGCAAGCAGGTTTATTGAATAAGCAAACCATCTGCTGAAGGTTTCGGGAAAAAACGAGCAAACCGTGTGAACAAGAGCATAGTAAAAAGGGGGATGAGAGGCGTCAATAATTTGATTTTTGTACACAAGCGCGTAATCAAACCTATCAGCGTCGCTTACCGTAAGATATTCGTTAAAATCTTCAGGGGTGTTCCATGCACCGTCCACATTAAGCTGCTTTGAGGAGTTTGCAAGGTTGTAGGTTAAAAGCTCGTCCTCGTGGTAGCCTTGTTTTGTTGTCATATAAAAGGTGCTTATTGCAAGGCTCAGAAATATGATTACCGCAAGAATAAGAGCTGATTTTTTATTGCTTATTCGCATAACTGAAAACTCCCGATTATTATTTAAAATTTGCTTAAGGATTATTATAACATACTTGAGGGTATAATCACAATATATTTCAGCGATAATTTGCAATATTTGCAAAATCGGCGTTAAATTTTACTAAAATTGATAAATAAATAATTTATTCAGAAAAATATGCAAAAAATATATTATACATGTTAGCTTTAAAAACAGCCGCTTTACAAATAATTTACTTAAAAATGACGAAAAATTTAAACTTTACATACTTTTTACATTTCATTTACAAAAAAATAACTTGGCTTTAATATGATTTAGGAGTAAAGGAGAGTATGTTATTATGGATTTGTTTGGCATATTAAGCCTTTTGTGCGGTTTAGCGCTGTTTTTATACGGCATGAACACAATGGGCGACGGACTCGAAAAATTTTCCGGCGGCAAGCTCGAAAAAACTCTTGAAAAGATGACAAACAACACTTTCAAAGGATTTTTGCTCGGCTTAGCCGTTACTGCTGTTATCCAGTCTTCTTCGGCAACTACGGTAATGGTTGTCGGATTTGTAAACTCCGGTATAATGAAGCTCAGACAGGCAATCGGAATCATAATGGGTGCAAACATCGGAACGACCGTTACGGCATGGATACTAAGCCTTTCGGGAATCGAGGGTGAGTCCCCGATTATGCAGCTTCTAAAGCCGTCTTCGTTTTCTGCGATTTTCGCATTTGTGGGAATAGTTATGCTGATGTTCCTTAAATCGGAATCCAAGAAAAATCTGGGCACAATTTTTATAGGCTTTGCAGTTCTTATGGTGGGAATGGACATGATGAGTGCCGCTGTTGAACCGCTTGCGGATAACCCCGCATTTACCGGTATTCTTACAGCTTTCCAAAATCCTATCTTAGGAATAATTGCAGGCGCTGTTTTGACCGCTGTAATACAAAGCTCAAGCGCTTCTGTCGGAATTTTGCAGGCTTTATCAAAAACAGGAGCAATAACATATTCAATGGCAATTCCCATAGTAATGGGACAAAATATCGGAACCTGTATTACGGCTCTTATCTCTTGTATCGGAGCTAAAAAGAACGCAAAGCGCGCGGCATTTGTGCATCTTTATTTTAATATTATCGGAACAGTAGTTCTTTGTACTTTGTTTTATGCTATTAACGCAGTTGTAAACTTTTCGTTTATTAACGATGTTGTAAATCCCGCAAACATAGCAGTTATTCACACTTCGTTTAATGTATGTGCAACCGCCTTACTGTTTCCGTTTAACAAACAGCTTGAAAAGCTTGCGTGCCTTACTATCCGTGAAGATGACGCGAATATTCAAACACCGTTTTTGGACGAGCGTTTTCTCAATACTCCCGCGATAGCTGCTGAGAGAGCAATGGCTGTAAGTACAAAAATGGCTCGTCTTTCGGAGGGGACGCTGCTCGCTTCTCTTGAACTTTTGGGAAACTACGATGAAAAGGCTGCAAAGGTGATAAGAGAAAACGAGGATATGGTTGACACCTACGAAGACGCAATATCGACTTATCTTGTACAGCTCAGCAGAAAAACGCTTTCCGAAAAGGACGGCAAAACGGTACAGCTCATACTCCACACAATAGGTGATTTTGAGAGAATCAGCGACCACGCCGTGAATATTTTGCAGGTTGCCGAAGAGATTGAGCAGAAAAAGATAAAATTCTCTGAGGAAGCTCATGCGGGATTAAAGGTAATTACCGAAGCGCTCATTGAGATTATAAATAATGCTACTCTTGCATTTATCAACAACGATGTAAAACTCGCTTCAAAGGTTGAGCCGCTCGAGCAGGTGATCGACAGACTCCGCGATAAGCTCAAGGAATCCCATGTAAGACGTCTTACAAGCGGTGAATGTACAATAGAGCTTGGATTTGTTTTCTCCGACTTGATAACAAACATAGAAAGAGTATCCGACCATTGCTCAAATATAGCTATCGGCGTAATAGAAATCAACCGAAACGGCTACGAAGCGCATGAATATCTGCACGAACTCAGAAATTCGGATGATATTCAGTATAATGCAGATTATAAGGCTTACAAGGAAAAGTATGCTTTACCTAAAAATGCAAAGTAATAAGTAAGAAAAAGGGAACGCAATTGACGTTCCCTTTTTTGCACAATGAAATAAAGAATACAGGAGTATTAACTTACAGGTGCTGTAAGCGACATATTAAAGTGCGAGCAAAAAATTCTTTTTAAATAATTCCTTTATGTAAATTTGAACAGTCAGAAATCTTGTACAATAGTATGATGAATGAAACAATATGCGGTGGTGGTACGCTTGAAAAAAGCTTTGCTTATTTCACACTCCGAAAAGAGCGCTGCTTCTCTTTCAGAATTGCTGAGAAGCGAGGAATACAGCAGCGTTTCAGTTTCTCTTACCTCCAAAACGGCAAAAAAGCTTGTTGAAAAAGATGAATTTGACCTTATATGCGTAAACGCTCCCTTAAATGAGGAATCGGGTATCGAGCTGTCTGAGCATTTTGCGAAAACAACAAGGTCAAGTGTAGTAATTATTGTTCCGCAAAAAAATGCCGACGATGTCAACGACAGACTTACAAAGCATGGTGTTTTGGTTATTGCAAAGCCTATCAATAAACATCTTTTTCATCATTTTCTTCAGTTTACGGAGTGTTTCCGAATGAGAATGCTGTGTGTTACGGAGGAAAACGAAAAGCTTAGGCATATGGTTGAAGATATGAAGATAATTAACAGGGCGAAGTTTTTGCTCATTTCGTGCCTTAATATGTCGGAAGTACAGGCACACCGCTATCTTGAAAAGCAGGCGATGGACTTGCGCATAAGCAAGCTCCAGGTTGCCAAGCAGGTTATACAGACCTACGAGAATTAAAACAGTGTTATTAAGTGAATTTTGAAAGGAATGTGTATTTATGAGCCGTGCGGCATACTTGATTCTTGAAAACGGCACAGTCTTTGAGGGAAAGGCATTTGGTGCTGAAAAGGAGACTATGGGAGAGCTTGTTTTTACAACTGCTATGACAGGCTATCTTGAAACACTCACCGACCCCAGCTATTTCGGTCAGGTGGTTATTCAGACATTCCCTTTAATCGGAAACTACGGTGTAATTCCCTCTGATTTTGAAAGTGACTCACCGTCGCTTAAAGGTTATATTGTTAGAGAATGGTGCCAAGTTCCCTCTAATTTCCGTTGTGAGGGTGATCTTGACACCTTTTTAAAAA
>CALYBP010000062.1 GCA_944415425.1 uncultured Ruminococcus sp.
GGCAGGTCAACCGTACCCAATCCGAGAAAACGGTCGGACCTGTCCTTTACTCGAAAGATCTCTCCGTCTTTTAAATCAAGACCCTTAAGCTGTGTTCTGCCTATGTCAAGTGCACCGCCGTTTGAAAAACGCCTTGACTGTGCGTCCGATACGCTCACGCATCTGCATTTATCAAACAGGCTCTCCACACTCAAAAGACTCTCGCCAAGCTCCCCTCTTTCGGCAAGCTCCTTTGCACGCTCAAGCGTTATACAGTCGTCAATGTCGAATCCGCAGGCAGATGTTCTTTTAAGCCCCGTCATCACCGCTCCGCAGCCGAGTTTTTTGCCGATGTCGTCAATCAGCGTGCGGATGTAGGTGCCCTTTGAGCAGGATACTCTGATGCTTCCGCATTGATTATTTTCGTCAAATTGAGTCAGCTCAAGACTGTAAACCGTAACTTTTCTGCTCTCACGCTCAATTTCAATTCCCTGCCTTGCAAGGTCGTAAAGTCTTTTGCCGTTTTTTTGAACGGCTGAGAACATCGGAGGTATTTGCTCGATTTCTCCGACAAAATCACTCAGTACATTTAAAATATCCTGATGCACAAGCGAGGTTTTTTGTTCGCTTACGGTTTTGCCCCAAATATCAAGCGTATCTGTCACAACGCCGAGCTTAAAATCGGCGCAGTAGGTTTTGTCGTGATTTAATATCAAATCCTGCGCCTTTGTTGCATTTCCCAAAAGCACGACAAGAACTCCGGTCGCATTCGGGTCGAGCGTGCCCGTGTGGCCGACTTTTTTTTGACCCGTGATTTTTCGCACGACGGCAACGGCGTCAAAAGATGTAAACTCCTGAGGCTTGTCAATTAAAAGCACGCCGTTCATATAAAATCTTCCGCCGTTTTAATAAGTTTGTTCCTCACTTCGTCAAGGCTGCCCTCTATCGTACAGCCCGCAGCTGCGGGATGACCTCCTCCGCCGAACTGAGAGCAGAAATCGGAGGCGTTGATATTTCCGTTTGTACGCACGGATACCTTAAAAAAGCCGCCTTCTTTTTCACGCATGGTAATTCCTATCAGAACTCCCTCGATCTGACGGGGAATAGAGGCAAGTCCCTCCATTTCGTCGTCGCCTATGTTGAGTTTTTTCATCATATCGAGGGTAGTGTATATGATAGCACATTTTCCGTTCGCACAATACTTTATTGTGTTGTAAACCGCGTGCTCAAGCTCGATTTTTTCCTTTGACTTTGTTTCAAACATAGCCTTGTTTATGTAGGCGGTGTCGCAGCCGAAGTCCATAAGACTTGCCGCAACACGCATTGTTTCGGCGGTGGTGTTTGAGTATCTGAAGCAGCCCGTATCTGTGGAAATGCCCGTGTAAAGGCAGTTTGCGATTTCTTTTGTTATCTTTATTTTCATTCTCAGCAAAAGCTTGTAGATTATCTCGCAGTTTGCCGCAGCGTATTTATCGACGAATTTTTCCTTTGCGTTAAAGGTGTTTGAACCGTGGTGGTCAATGCATATATCCACCTTGCCGAGGTAGCTGCTCATATTTGAACCCAAAAGGCTGTCCGCGGCAACATCTGTGCTTATTATTGTTTCCGCCTCAAAGATCTGCTGTTTAACTCCGTTTAAAAGATACAAAAATTTTGACGGGACATTTGTCGTTATTACCCTTGCATTTTTGCCGATCTGCTGGAGCGCCATACAAAGTGCAAAACCGCTTCCGAGTGTATCTCCGTCGGGATAGGCGTGGGTTAAAATCTCATAATTGTCGTGAGCCTCAAGATACCGGGCGATTTCATACAGATTCATCATTTTTTTCCTCTTCCTGCGAAATGTCAAGGCCGTTTAGTATGCGGCTGATGTGCGCGCTGTATTCAATACTGTCCGTTGCGTTAAATATAAGCTCGGGAACGTGTCTGAGCTTGAGTCTGTGGCCAAGCTCCCTGCGAATAAATCCCGAAGCGGATTTAAGCCCTTTTACGGCTTCCTTTGCTCGGTCAAGTCCCTCAATCGCACTCACCTGTACGGTGCAGTAGGAAAGGTCGTTTGTTACCTCAACCCTTACGATAGAAAGGAAAGCTCCCGTTACACGGGGATCCTTGAGTTCGCGGAAAATTGCCGTAAGCTCACGCTTAACATCTTCTGTTGTTCTTTCAATTCTGTGACTTCCCATTTCATCACCTCATTTTATAGGAAACGCGGGCGGATAAGGAATCCGCCCCCGCAATTAAACTGACAGAAAAATAATTTCGGTGTAAGTGCCGACAACGGCACTCTTGCCGTATTAAAATTATCAGTCCCTGTATTCCTCGATTGTGTAAACCTCGAACATATCGCCTTCCTTGAGGTCGTTGAACTTTTCGAGTCCTATACCGCACTCGTAACCCTCGCCGACCTCTTTTACGGCGTCCTTAAATCTTTGGAGAGATGCAATGGTATCATCGGCGATTACGATACCGTCGCGTATAACCCTTACACCGCCTCCGCGTGTAACCTTGCCCTTTTTAACATACGAGCCTGCAATAGTTCCGACAGACTTGATTTTGATAACATTTCTGCATTCAGCCATACCGAGTACAACTTCCCTTGTCTTGGGAGCAAGCATACCTTTCATAGCTGTTTCAATTTCGTTTATGCAGTCGTAGATAACGCTGTAAAGACGCATATCAATACCCGAACGCTCGGCGTTTTCTGCCGCAACCGAATCGGGACGTACGTTAAAGCCCACGATAATTGCGTTTGAAGCCTCCGCAAGCATAACATCGGATTCGTTAATGGCGCCTACCGCACCGTGAATAACATTTACTCTTACCTCATCGTTTGAAAGCTTTTCAAGCGACTGCTTAACCGCCTCAACAGAGCCCTGAACATCGGCCTTTACAATAATCTGAAGCTCTTTAACCTCACCGAGTTTCATCTGGTCAAACAAGTTGTCAAGCGTAACCTTTGTCTGAGCGTTGAACATTTCTTCTTTCTTTGCGGCCTTTCTCTGGCTGACAAGCTCTCTTGCAAGTCGCTCATCATTTACGGCGTTGAAAATATCGCCGCCTACCGGCACTTCGTCGAGTCCCGTAATCTCAACAGGAACGGACGGACCCGCTTCCTGAACACGCTCTCCCTTGTCGTTTGTCATAACTCTTACTCTGCCTACGCAGGTGCCCGCAATTATTGTATCGCCCTTGTGCAGTGTTCCGTTTTGTACGAGAACAGTTGCGATAGGGCCTCTTCCCTTGTCAAGGCGCGCCTCGATAACGGTACCTTTTGCGGCTCTGTCGGGATTTGCTTTAAGCTCTTTCATCTCGGCAACGAGAGTTACCATCTCAAGCAGTTCGTCAAGTCCCTGCTTTGTCTTTGCGGAAACAGGAATACATGGAGTGTCGCCGCCCCATTCCTCCGGAATAAGCTCATACTCCGTGAGTTGCTGCTTAACGGCTTCGGGGTTTGCTCCCTCTTTATCCATTTTGTTGATTGCGACAATTACGGAAACGCCTGCAGCCTTTGCGTGGTGAATAGCCTCAACTGTCTGCGGCATAATTCCGTCGTCTGCGGCAACTACGAGGATAGCAATATCCGTAACCTGCGCGCCCCTTGCACGCATTGTTGTAAACGCCTCGTGTCCAGGCGTATCGAGAAATGTTATCGGCTTGCCGTCAATCATAACTCGGTACGCACCGATGTGCTGAGTGATTCCGCCTGCCTCGCCTGCGGTAACATTTGCGTGTCTGATTGCGTCAAGAATTGAGGTTTTACCGTGGTCGACATGACCCATAACAACAACTACCGGTGCTCTGCCCACGAGATTTGCGTCATCGTCCTCGCTGTCATCTATAATTCTTTCCTCAATGGTGACAACAACCTCTTTTTCAACCTTTGCGTGGAACTCCATTGCAATAAGCGAAGCCGTATCAAAGTCGATTGTATCTGTGGCAGTTATCATTGTGCCCATCAAAAATGCCTTTTTTACAACTTCGGCAACTGTCGCTTTAAGCCTTGAGGCAAGCTCCGAAACAACGATTTCATCGGGAATCTGCACGGTAATCGGTTTTTGCTTGCGCTCAAGAGCAATACGCTTCAGGCGCTCTGCCTCGGTTTCTCTTTTGCCCTGGCGTCTGCCCTTTTGCTTTTGTGAGCGGTTTGAAAACTTTTGCTTTTTGACGGTGTTGTCCGTGCTCCTCATCTTTGAGCTGTCGCTTGCCATGTCGTCATACTTTGAGTTGTAGCGCTCAACATCAATGTTTGTCGCACGGGTGTCAATTACCCTGCGCTTGCGGGGAGCTGTTTCCTCTTCGCTTTTTATTTCAACGGCTTTTTCTTCGGAGTTTGCCTTCTTTGCAGGTTTTGCTTCCTTATTATCTGACTTTACAGCCTTTTTATCAGATGAGTTTGACTTGCCGTCCGATTTTTTGCCATCGACTTTTTTGTCTGCGGTTTTATTATCGGGTTCTTGAGTGCGGGGTTCATCTTCGCTGAGTTTTTTATTGCGGGCCGCAAAGTAGGCGTCAAAATTTTCTACGCTGTTTTCCTTTGTGATTACGTCAAAAATCACATCAAGCTCGCTTTCCTCAAGGGAAGCCGCCGCTTTTTTTGAAACACCGCAGTGTTTTTCAAGAATCTCGGTTATTTTTTTATTTGTAACTCCCAAATCATTCGCTGCGTCTTTAACCTTATATTTTATCATATAATTCTCCTCCCTGTTCGTTTTCAATTAGCTGTATGAGCTTTTCGGCAAAGCCTCTGTCCTCAACCGAAACAACGCCGCACAGCTTGCCGAGGGCAAGGCTGAGTTCATCCTTGCTTCTTTTTATGCACAGTACCCTTACGCCCGCCTTGTGAGAAGCCGTAAGGACGTGTTTGATACTGTTTTTTGAAAAATCTTCCGTATAAATAACAGCTTTTGACTTTTTACTTGTGATAGATTCTACTGCGGGATCAGCCCCTATAACAAGTTTTCCTGCTCTCCTGCAAAGGCCGAGAAGTGATAATATCCTGTCGTTCATGGTTTTTCCTCACATTTTTGAGAGTTGAGCTCAGCGCTCATCTGATCATAGATTTCTTCGGGAATTTTGCAGCTTAAAGACCGCTCGAAGCGGCGTGCTTTTCTTGCCTTTTCAAAGCACTCGGCGCTTTTGCAGATGTAGGCTCCTCTGCCGGGCTTTTTGCCCGTCAGATCAAGCGAAATTTCTCCGCCTGAAATGACCGTCCCGCTTTCGTCCCTTTTTTCAGGAGATTTTACTACTCGTATAAGCTCTCGCTTATCCTTCATTTCTCCGCATCCCGTGCATTTCCTAAGAGGAATTTTTTTCATAATCACTACCTCAAAAATCTGTCCGCTGTTTTATCTGTTAAAGATTAAAAAATTCTGCCGTTATTCTTCGGCTGTATTTTCTGCCTCTTCTGTCAGAGACGTTTTTTCTTCTTCGTCCTCGTCCTCTCCGTAGAAGCCGCTTTCGGGACGAATATCTATTCTCCAGCCTGTAAGTCTTGCCGCAAGTCTTGCGTTTTGACCCTTGTTGCCTATTGCAAGGGAAAGCTGACCGTCGGGTACCGTTGCCTTACAGCTCTTTGTTTCCTCGTCTACGATTTCAACCTTGCATACGGTCGCGGGTGAAAGCGCCGCAGAAATGTACTTTTCGGGCTCTTCGCTGTATTCGATTATATCTATTTTTTCTCCGCCGAGTTCTTCAACGATGCTGTTGACTCTTGCGCCCTTTGTTCCTATGCAGGCGCCGATTGCGTCAACGTCGGGGTTGTTGCTGTAAACAGCCATCTTTGTACGGGAGCCCGCCTCGCGGGAGATGGATTTTATCTCAACTATTCCGTCAAAAATTTCGGGAACCTCCTGTTCAAACATACGCTTTACAAAATTCGGATGGCTTCTTGAAATAATTGCGTGCGGGCCTTTTTCGCTGTCTTTTACATCAGCGACGTAAACCTTGATATGATCCCCTTCTTTAAGATCTTCGTAGCCAATCTGCTCGCTTTTGGGAAGCATGGTTTCGCTCTTACCGATTTTTATTGTTGCAATACCGCTTTTGGGGTCGATACGTTCAACCGTTGCTGTAACAATTTCACCGAGCTTGCTCTGAAATTCAAGAAGCGACTGACCCTTTTCACCTGCGCGGATTCCCTGACGGATTACGTTTCTTGCCGCAGAAACGGCAATTCTTCCGAGCTTTTTCGGGTCGAGGGGGATTTCTGCTTCGCTTCCCGTGCTGTAAATCTTTCTCTTATTGATTTTTTCTGCGTCTTCTTTTGTTATCTCGAAATCGGGATTTTCAACCTCGTCTACAACTGTTTTTACAAGTTTTACATCAAACGTGTTTTTTTCGGGAACAATTTTAAAGACTACATTATCGTTGCCGCCGTAGTAGTTTTTGCAGGCAATTACAATAGCCTTTTGAATCTGCTGAAGCATATAATCCATGGGAATATCTTTTTCTTTTTCAAACATTCTCAATGCCTCAAATAAATCCTTGTTAGTCATTTTCCAAACCATCCTTTTCCGTATAGTATTATCAGTCAAAATCGTCAAGCTTAATCCAGGCGGCGTCTTTTTTGTTTACGGTTACCTGATTTTCGCCGCTGTGGTCCGTAATGGTAACGGTTGCGCCGTCGTGGGCGGTGAGCACGCCGCAGAAGTCCTTGCCTATACCATCAATCGGTCTGCGCATTCTTACCATAATATCGGCTCCGATAAACCTGTCAAAATGCTCGTCGCGGACAAGTTCACGCTCGATTCCGGGTGAGCATACCTCAAGACAATAGGCGTTCTCTATCGGGTCAAGCTCATCAAGAGGTGCGTTGATTGCACGGGAAACATTCTCACAGTCGTTAATGTCTACTCCTCCGTCTTTGTCGATAAATATTCGCAAATACCAGTCGGCGCCCTCTTTTACATAGCGCACATCCCAAAGAGTCAGTCCCAAGGCGTTAACAATGGGTTCGCAAAGCTCCCATACTTTTGAAACGGTGACGCCTCCCTTGCTTTTTGCCATAATAACCTCCCGATTTTAAAATATAAAGGAGCGGGTTTGTGTGCCCACTCCTTTACTTTAAGATATTTAACATATGAATTATACCACTTGATAAAGAAATAATCAAGTGTTTTTTTGTAATTAATGATAATTTATCGTAAAATAATTATAAAAAAGCGTTAAAACCAAGTTCAGCGCCGATAAAGACTGTTTGTGTATGACGTAAAACCGATTTGAGCAGCGGAAATTTTCTTTTTTATTACATGATTTTTGCGGCGTGTGTATTTTTTAGCTTTCATCAACGCGACGGGCTAAAAACAGTCCACCGGACTGTTTTATTAACGCCCTTTCGAATCCCTTTGTCGCATAGCATAAAACAAAAAGCCTCGCAGTACACCCTGCGAAGCCTTTACTTTGGAGCTGATAAC
>CALYBP010000063.1 GCA_944415425.1 uncultured Ruminococcus sp.
TTATTCCCACTCGACTGTGCCGGGGGGTTTTGATGTTATATCGTAGACGACGCGGTTAACATGTTCGACTTCATTTATGATTCTGTTTGAAACTTTACCGAGTATTTCATAAGGGATTTTTGCCCAGTCTGCGGTCATAAAGTCATCTGTTGTGACCGCTCTAATTGCCACAAGCTCATCGTAGGTGCGGGCATCGCCCATAACTCCCACTGTTTTTACGCCCGGCAACACAGCAAAAAACTGGCTCATTTTTTCTGCATAGCCGCATTTATCCATTTCGTCACGCAAAATTGCGTCTGCTTCCTGCAAAATACGCACCTTTTCTGCCGTTACCTCGCCGATTACACGGACACCGAGTCCGGGTCCCGGGAACGGCTGACGCCACACAAGCTGATGCGGTATTCCGAGCTTTTCGCCAACCTCTCTTACCTCGTCTTTGAACAGGTCTTTGAGAGGCTCAATTACCGATTCAAACTTAATGTCATCAGGGATTCCTACCTGATTGTGATGCGTCTTGATTTTGGCTGCGTCACCCTTTCCGCTCTCTATGCGGTCGGGGTATATCGTTCCCTGTGCAAAAAATCCTGAACCGTAGTTTTCTCTGATTTTGCCCCAGAACACCTTATAAAACTCTGTTCCGATTATTTCTCTCTTCTTTTCGGGGTCGACTACGCCCTTAAGCTTTGAGAGAAATTCCTCTTGACAGTTGATTCGCACAAAATTCATATCAAAAAGGCTTGTAAAAGTTTTTTCTACAAAGTCACCCTCGTCTTTTCTCATAAGTCCCTGGTCAACAAAAACGCAGGTGAGTTGTTTGCCGACAGCTTTACTGAGCAGGGCAGCAGCAACCGATGAATCGACTCCGCCCGAAAGTCCGAGTACAACTCCCTTATCGCCTATCTCTTTGCGAAGCTGTTTGACGGTGGTGTCGATGAAATTCTCCATCTTCCACTCACCCTTGCAAAGACAGACATTATAGAGAAAAGATCTGAGCATATCTTTACCGTTTTCTGTGTGATTAACCTCGGGGTGAAACTGGACGCCGTAGAGCTTTTTATCGGGGCAGGACATGGCTGCTGTCGGGCAAACCGCTGTGGTAGCAGTAACAGTAAAGCCCTCGGGAACCTCACTGATGTAATCTCTGTGGCTCATCCACGAGATACCTTTATCTGAAAGTCCGTTAAACAAAACATCGCTCGTGTTATAGGTTGTTTCTGTTTTTCCGTACTCGCTTGACGAATTGTCGGCGGCGGGAGTAACTATTCCGCCGAGTGAATACGCCATAAGCTGACAGCCGTAGCAGATTCCGAGAATCGGTATGCCGAGCTTGAATATTTCGGGGGAATAGTGCGGTGAAGTTTCGTCATAAACGCTGTTTGGTCCGCCCGTAAAAATAATACCTTTGGGGGCAATATCTTTAATTTTCTGAATATCAACGGTGTAAGGCAGAATTTCACAATAAACATTACATTCACGAACTCTGCGGGCTATAAGCTGATTATACTGGCCGCCGAAGTCGAGGACAATGACAGTTTCCTTATTGCTCATATCCAAAAATCTTCCTTTCTATTACAATGGGCTGTCTCAAGCACGGTAAATGCTGTGAGGCAGCCGACAAATTTATCTGTAAATTATATCGCTTCTTGAAGGTCCGTTAGATACCATAGTAATCGGCACACCGATTTCCTTTTCCGCAAATTCTATGTAATCACGGCACTCCTTGGGGAGCTTGTCGTATTCAGTTATACCTGAAATAGAACATTTCCAACCCTTGAATTTTTTAAGAACAGGCTTGCATCTCTTTAACTTTGTAGTTGACGGGAAGTAATCAATGATCTCTCCGTCAAGCTCATAACCTACGCAAACGGGGATTTCATCGAGATAGCCGAGAACATCGAGAACGGTAAATGCGACCTGCGTAGCGCCCTGTACCATACATCCGTAGCGGGTTGCAACAAGGTCAAGCCAGCCCATACGGCGCGGTCTGCCGGTTGTAGCGCCGAATTCGCCGCCGTCGCCGCCGCGTCTGCGAAGCTCATCTGCCTCTTCTCCGAATATTTCCGATACAAATTCGCCTGCACCTACTGCGCTTGAATATGCTTTGACAACGGTGATTACATCCTTAATCTCATACGGAGGAATACCTGCTCCTACTGCGCCGTAGCCTGCTATGGTATTTGAAGAAGTAACCATTGGGTATATGCCGAAATCGGTATCCTTGAGGGATCCGAGCTGACCCTCAAGCAAGATGTTTTTACCCTCTTTAAGAGCAGTATGGATAAATGAAAAAGCATCGCCTACATAAGGTGCAAGAAGCTCCTTATACTCCATAAGTTTGTCAAAAATCTCCTGTTCGGATATGGTGGGCTTATGGTATAGGTTTTCAAGCATTGCATTTTTAATTTCAAGTGCATGATGAATTTTCTCTTTGAGAGAATCGGGATCATCGTAAAGTTCGTTTATCTGAAATCCGATTTTTGAATATTTATCGGAATAGAACGGAGCTATTCCGCTTTTTGTAGAGCCAAACGAGTTTTTACCGAGGCGCTCTTCCTCGTAACAATCGAATGCAACATGGTAGGGCATTACTATCTGTGCTCTGTCGGAAATAATTACATTCGGCTCGGGAACGCCCCTTTCTTTAAGATCAGCCATTTCTTTAACGAAATTTTCAACGCTGAAAGCAACGCCGTTGCCGATTACATTGGTGATATTCTGGTGAAACACTCCCGACGGAAGCTGATGAAGAGCAAATTTTCCGTAATCATTTATAATGGTATGACCTGCGTTTGCTCCGCCCTGAAAGCGAATAACAATATCGCTGTCGTTTGCGAGAACATCGGTAATCTTACCCTTGCCCTCATCGCCCCAGTTGGCACCTACAATAGCTTTTACCATAGTTAAACTCCTTCTTGCAATAATAAATATATCACAAATAATTATACATTTATTTCGGGTTTGTCGGATTCTATATCCTTATATTTTTCAAGTACGGGATTTACAAATTCACTTAGGAAATCCTCTGTCTGTTCCTTTGCTCTGCCCGTGTATTTTTCAGGCTGTAAAATATTTTCAAGCTCATCAAGTGTTACACCGAACGCTTCGTCATTTGCAATACGCTCGAGGAGGTCGTTTTCGCCGCCTTCTTCCTTGATAACCTTTGAGGCTGCCATAGAGTGAACACGAATTCTCTCGTGAAGCTGCTGTCTGTCGGCACCTCTCTTCTTTACGGCGTCCATCATAATGTTTTCGGTCGCCATAAACGGAAGCTCTTTTCTAAGGCGTTGTTCAATTACCTTTGGATATACAACAAGTCCGTCGGCAACATTTGCATATAGCGAAAGAATACCGTCAACGGCAAGAAAAGCCTCGGGAATGCTCAAGCGCTTATTTGCGGAATCGTCAAGCGTTCTTTCAAACCACTGAGTTGCAGTTGTGAAATACGCGTTTAACACATCGCACATAACATATCTTGACAAAGAGCCGATACGCTCGCTTCTCATCGGATTACGCTTGTATGCCATCGCAGAAGAGCCTATCTGATTCTTTTCAAACGGTTCCTCAATCTCTTTAAGATGCTGCAAAAGTCTTATATCATTGGAAAATTTAGAGGCAGACTGTGCAATTCCCGCAAGCACATTCAAAAACTGCGAATCGAGCTTTCTTGAATATGTCTGACCCGATACGGGGAAACATGACTTATAACCCATTTTCTGAGCAATTTTTTTGTCAAGCTCCTTGCATTTTTCATGGTCGCCGTCAAAAAGCTCAAGGAAGCTTGCCTGCGTTCCCGTTGTACCCTTTGAGCCGAGAAGCTTTGCTTTTGAGAGCTGATATTCAACATCCTCTAAATCCATTAAAAGCTCCTGAATCCAAAGCGTTGCCCTCTTGCCCACCGTTGTAGGCTGAGCGGGCTGAAAGTGAGTAAACGCAAGGGTAGGAAGCGCCTTGTATTCATCGGCAAATTTTGAAAGATTGCGAATAACGGTAATGAGCTTGTTTCTTATAAGCTTTAAACCCTCTGTCATTATTATTATGTCGGTGTTGTCGCCGACATAGCAGGAGGTGGCTCCGAGGTGTATAATGCCCTTAGCGTTAGGACACTGAACACCGTAAGCGTAAACGTGGGACATAACATCGTGACGCACAAGCTTTTCTCTCTCCTGTGCTACCTCGTAGTTTATATCGTCAGAATGTGCCTTAAGCTCGTCGATTTGCTCCTGAGTTATCGGAAGTCCGAGTTCTTTTTCGGATTCGGCAAGCGCTATCCACAGCTTACGCCAAGTTCTGAATTTTTTATCGGGAGAAAATATATACTTCATTTCCTTGCTCGCATAACGTGCGGACAATGGGGATTCATATGTATTTTTTTCCATTATTTACATCCTTTCAAAATTGGATTTTGGATTTAGGTGTTGTTTTTATCTTTAAAGTTCATTCCTCCGCGTTTTTTGCCCTTAAAGGTTTCCTTTGTGATGGGCGCAGGATAATTTCCAGTAAAGCATCCGTCGCAAAAACCTACGGGAGCATAATTTATCATTTCACGGAGAGATTCAACGGGCAAATATCCAAGCGAATCTGCACCGCTGAGCTTCGTTATTTCTTCGATTGTGTGGTTGCAGGCAATAAGCTCTCCTCTCGACGGAATATCAGTTCCGTAATAGCACGGCCACATAAACGGCGGAGAACTGATACGCATATGAACCTCTTTTGCTCCCGCCTCACGAAGCATTGTTACAATTCTGTCTACCGTAGTACCTCTTACAATACTGTCATCTATCATAACAACACGCTTACCCTTTACCATGTCGGCAATGGGATTGAGCTTTATTTTAACGCTTTTCATTCGTTCCTTTTGGCTGGGCTTAATAAAGGTTCTGCCGATATAGCTGTTTTTAACAATAGCTTTTTCGTACGGTATTCCCGATTCCTCGCTGTAACCTATCGCTGCGTCTATACCCGACTCGGGAACGCCGATTACCATATCCGCTTCAACGGGGAATGTCCTCGCAAGAATTCTGCCTGCCTGTTTGCGAGCCTCGTAGACGCTTACACCGTCGATGTATGAGTCGCTTCTTGCAAAGTATATATATTCAAATATGCAAAGAGCTTTTTTCTTATCGCCGAAATCGGGTTTTATACTCCTTATTCCTTCCTCGTTTACAATAACAATCTCGCCCGGTTCTATGTCGCGGATATATTCAGCTCCGCAGGCGTCGAGTGCGGCACTTTCGCTTGCGAACACTACCGAATTATTGTACTTACCCATACAAAGCGGGCGAAATCCGTGAGGATCCCTTGCGGCAATAAGCTTTCTGGGACTCATTACGAGCAGAGAATACGCACCCTCAATTACACCCATTGCGCGTGCCACGGCTTCTTCAACGCTGTGACATTTAAGCCGTTCCCTTGCTATTACATAGCATATTACCTCTGAGTCGATAGTTGTCTGAAAAATCGCTCCACGCTGTTCAAGCTGTCTGCGAATCTCAACGGCATTTGTTAGATTGCCGTTGTGAGCCACGGAAAGAGTACCTTTTACATAACGCATAACAAGCGGCTGTGCATTTTCAAGCACAGAGCCGCCTGCCGTTGAATAACGAACATGTGAAATACCCATCTGACCGTTTAACGAGTCAAGTATGCTGTTGTTGAACACTTCGGTAACAAGACCCATATTTTTGTGATAATCTACGACGCCGTCATCACATACAGCGATGCCGCAGCTTTCCTGACCTCTGTGCTGAAGTGCAAGAAGTCCGTTGTAGCAAGCATAGGCAGGATTAATTGTGCCGTCGCTGAATACTCCGAATACACCGCACTCTTCATGCAGTCCTTCTTTTGCAAAATTATCCAAATAAAAATTCAAGGGTTCCACCGTCCGTATTATAAGGTTGCATTAAAATTTTCAGATTCTTAGGCAAGACCGATACGCTTCATCATTTCTGCGTAAGCCTCTTCTACACCGCCCATATCACGGCGGAAACGATCCTTGTCAAGCTTCTCCTGTGTATCCATATCCCAGAAGCGGCAAGTATCGGGCGAAATCTCATCAGCAAGGAGGATCTGACCGTGGAATCTTCCGAATTCAATCTTAAAGTCAATCAAATCAACGTTACATTCCTTAAAGAATTCGACCATAAGCTCGTTTATGCGAAGAGCGGCTTTTGAAATTGTGTCGATTTCTTCCTTTGTAGCAAAGCCTGCTGCAAGGATATGGTACTCGTTTACCATCGGATCGCCGAGGTCATCGTTTTTGTAGCAAAACTCAAGCACGGGAGTCTTCATAGGAGTGCCCTCGGGAAGTCCCAAACGCTTTGAGAGACTGCCTGCTGCCTTGTTTCTTACGATAACTTCAAGAGGTACTATTTCAACTTTCTTCAAAACAGTTTCTCTGTCATTTAATTCCTCAACAAAGTCTGTTGCGATTCCGTTCTTTTCAAGCAGCTTAAACATAAAGTTGCTCATACGGTTATTGACAACACCCTTACCGATTATTGTGCCTTTTTTCTCACCGTTAAAAGCTGTTGCGTCGTCCTTGTAAGACACTACGCAATAATCGGGATCTTCAGTTGAATAAACTTTTTTAGCCTTTCCCTCATACATAAGTTCTTTCTTTTCCATTACAATTCCTCCATAACGCGGTCAGGCAAATGACTTGCCAAAACCGTATTTATTAAAATAATAACACAAGGTATATTATAATATAGATTTTGAAAATTAGCAACCGTATAAGAATTAAAAATAAAATTTTACATCTTTTTTTCGTTTTGTTTAGTATTTTACCATTAATTTTATTGATATTTCCCCACTATCAGCTTAAAATCAAATTAGTTTTAATTTTATCTTGATTTTTTTAACGGTATATTGTATAATAACTTATGTTCTTGCCGGTGTGATGGAATTGGCAGACGTAGTGGACTCAAAATCCACCGGTAGCGATACCGTGCCGGTTCGAGTCCGGCCACCGGCACCAGCGCAACGCTGAACCTGATTTAATTTAGGTTCAGCGTTATTTTTTGCAATTATTATGTACCTATTTACCCGGTATCTTATTAATTTTTTTATTACACACAACACGGAGTTTTATTTACGGGCCGGGTTTTATTTTAACTGCACTGCCTTTTTCAGCCGCTTTTAAATTTACTGGGTGAGCGTGAATGATTTTTGTGGCGTTATTTTGTGGTGATTTAATATTAACCATTTTTAAATTCTTATAAAAAGAAAATAAT
>CALYBP010000064.1 GCA_944415425.1 uncultured Ruminococcus sp.
GTTATATTAAATTTTTCTTTTGTATGTTTCGTCTTTTAAATAATTTTTCTTGCAAACAATTTCAAATGTATTCTCTTTATAGTGATCTAAACGGTCAAACCATATATCTTCTTGGTTTTCCATATTCTCAAGTGACTTTAAAAAGTCCTCGTTAATTTTATCTTTTGGAATTATTACGACACCGCAGTCGTCACAAACAGCTATTGCTCCGTCGTACTTTTCGCAGCACTCTTGAAACAATGTCTCGTCCAACGGCTTACTCGGCTCTCTGTTAAAACAGCCGACCGGATTAAGCCCCTTGCACCAAATAGGCCAATTTTCTTTTATCAAGGCGGCAGCATCACGCATATTTCCGTCAATTACAAGTGCTCGGCTCTGTCTGTAAAGCAGCAAATATTTACTCACCAGTTCCCCAAATATCGCCCTTTCACCGCATCCGAAAGTTTGTACAAAGATTATACAATCCTCTTCTATATCCTGTATTTGCTCGTGAACAGGCCAGTTGCTCTCTTCGTACGCACAAACCCATTTAATTTTTCCGGCCTTGTAGTGTCCTCTGTTAATCGGCATCAAACCGGCAACAACTCCGGTTTTGCCGAGTGCATCTGCGACCTCAGTTGTGCTTACTCTGTTATGTACCAAATAATCAATAATTTTGCTTGCTATATCATTCGTCACTTCAGTCACCCTTTCTCAAAAATAAATTTTACATTTTTTTCTATGCTCTTAATATAATTATCTAATTCTTCTCTCGAATCTCCGTATGCAATATAAAATCCTACCCGCTTGCTGTCATCCTCAGCAGAAAACAGCCTTTCACCTATTTTAAAATTAAAGTTATACAGCAAAATCTTTGGATTATCCTTCAAAAAGTCCTCTCCAACAACTTTGCTGACTTTCTTACCGCTGTCATTTTCATCGATATCAAAAAACTTCAAAACACTGCACCGATTTTTTAACAACGGATCGCTTTTAATAGGTTCATTTGATTTTATCCCCAATGTTTCATTGAGTAAAAATTTATAGTTGTCAATTCCCGTCATGATAGGAACTATATGCGACGAAATATAATTACCACCGCCGCGGGCTCCAATTTCAATAAGAATAAAATTTTCTCCGTTAAATTTATATTCCGCATGCGTAAATCCAAAAGGCAAGCCGGTTGCATTGACGTAAGTGTCATTTATCTGCCTTAGTCTATCATAATCGAATTGCGTATCTGAATTTGAAAAATAAAGCTCACAAGCTATGTTGGGATGATGCGGATAATGCTTCTTCTTTGAAATAGCCATTGAATGATGTTTTCCGTCAACAACAATCCCATCAACAGTAAATTCCGTTCCCTCTATATATTCCTCGCACAAAACAACTTTTAGGGAACGAGAGAACGACAACGATTCTTCAAAATATTTTTCTAACTGTGCTTCACTTTCAACTGTATGCACCCCTCTGCTGCTGTTACTGTCCAAGGGCTTTATTATCATTTTTTTTACACTTAAAGAGTTAAAAAAGGTCTTTGCTTCTAATAATGTTTGGCATTGCTTGTACGCAACAGAAGGGAATCCGTGCTGTTTACAAAAATCTCTCATCATCCTTTTATTTGTGTATAAAGCTGCCAATTTTGAACCTATTGACGGAATATTCAAAGCCTCGCTGATTGCAGCAACAGACGGCATTGCAATATCGCACTCATCGGACAAAACTGCACATACATTATATTTCTTTGCAACTTCGATACAATTGCTCACATCCATAATATCGAACTGCTCGGAATAATCCGAATAATTAAAAGCAGGTGAATTTTCATATGGATTCACACACAAAACTTTATAACCCATGTTTTTTATACTTTTAATTATCGGGATCTGTGCAGAAGCTCCGGGTATAACCATTATAGTCTTCATAAAAATTCCTCACAAAATAATTTTTGTTGATTTTGTTTTTATTGTTAATTGTTGTCATAAATTGCAAAAATAATAGTAAATGAGATTCTTTTTTCATTAAACCTTACAATATACCGCATCATCAACACCTACAAGTATTCCGTCAACATTTTCTGCTTTCGCTAACTTTTCCAACGCGTCAACATTAACCGCGTTCACATCATATGATTTTGAAGCGAAAGGTTTTGCGTATGCATTAGGATCATAATCAGTCACTATTGTGTACAAACCCATTTCATTTGCTTTTTATTAAGCTGACAGTTTCAGGCTTTGCTCCCAAAATCAGCACTTTTTTCATCAAAATTTCTAATATAATTTATTTCTCCATAGGAAATAGTTGTTTCATCACTTGTTGTAGTTGAAAAAATCTCTCAAAATTATCAAAGGATATATTAATCTTTTAATAACTAAATGAGAACTTTGCGGATTTTTTTTAAAATCAAAATATTCATCGTAATTATGTGAATCATATATATACTCAATATGCTTTTCATAATCTTTTTTCGAGATATCATAAGTGTCTCTCGGGGCAAAAAAATATTCACCTTTTTTGCCTATTTTTTCATGTATTTTTTTTATCAATACATTGTTTAACTCTTCATCAAATGTATGAAAATTTCCATTTGAAAACAATGTGGTATCCACTGTATATCCCAAAATACCGCTTGACATGCACTCAGCTGCGTCAGCTACTATTGTAGGTACACCTTCCCTTGCTGAAATACTTGCACAACCGGCACCCGCAATGACGGTATCTACACAGGAGAAAAAAGATTTTGGAATAGGATGCATAAAACCTAATTCAACAACACTTATATTTTCAATATTATTCAACTTTGATGCTGAATTAATCTTGCCTAAAACAATAAAATTTATTTTTTTATCCAAATGATTTAAGGCGAACCTACGCACACCTTCAACAATATTTTCGCAATATTGCTTGTCTCTGCCTACATAACCAATGTTATAATCTTTTCTTTGTATTTTACTGATTTGCTCGTTTTCCACATCAGCTACAGAACCGTTATTAGCAGCCCTCAAAACATAATCATCACTTACGGGGACATCTTTGTAACCTTGAAACAATCTTTTCATTGAAGTTTTGTGTATTCCGGCAACTTCCTTCTTCAAATACTTATAATACAAAAACTCTTTTGCGACTGACTTTTCTAATTGTTCATCAAGCAAAAAACAGAGGTGCCTTGCATGCAGCCTTTCAGCCAAAAGTTCTCCCCATTCTGCAAAATGATCTGTAGGTGATTCTATTATAACATCATCACCATCTGGAGCAATTATATCACTCATCCATTTCAAAGTATGGCTTACTAATGGTTTAAATAAGTACTCTGGCCTATAAAACAACTCAAAACAACAATTCTCTTTAAATTTTTTCAAATTATTCCATGGGATATACGGATTTTTATTAATCGATCTAAAATTCGGATAAAATACTACTGGCTCCCATCCGTTTCGTTCCAGGTATTGGACTTTAGAATCTACATAATTCTGTCCTCCGCCTTCACCGTTACTATAACAAAAAATTACATATTTTCTCATTTTATGTCCTCACTAATTAATAAAATTTATCAATGATTCGGTTTAGTCATATTCGTTTAACGCTACTAAATCTAACCAATAAAAAAACGCTGCATTTAATGACGAATTATAAGTTAAACACGCTAATAAAACTTTAGTCGCAAATCTTATTTTTTATAAGCTATCACTCAAAATCAATTAATTACTTTTTAATAAGCCATTATCTATCAAACACAAAATCTCCGAATTTAGGGTTTACCTTGTCCTTTTCGGACAGTTTAATCTCATCAATGCCGTCAAGCGGCCACTCTATGCCGATTTCGGGATCGTTCCACATTATTCCGCCCTCGTCGTCGGGATGATAAAAATCAGTCACCTTATAGCAAAACTCCGCCGTGTCGCTCAGAACCAAAAAGCCGTGCGCAAATCCCTCGGGAACATAAAACTGCTTTTTGTTTTCTTCACTGAGCACTATTCCGTGCCATTTGCCGAATGTCTTGCTGTTTTTTCTTAAATCAACCGCAACATCAAAAACCGAGCCTTTTATAACCCTGACAAGCTTCCCCTGAGGATATTTTTTCTGATAGTGAAGCCCCCTGAGCACTCCTTTTGTGCTCATACTCTGGTTGTCCTGAACAAAAACCATATCAAGACCCGCTTCGTGCATATCCCTCTGGTTATAGGTTTCCATAAAATATCCTCTGCTGTCGCCGTGCACCATAGGCTCAATTATGTAAAGTCCTTCTATATCGCATTTTGTTACCTTTATCTGTCCCATACTATACCTCTGATTAAAACTCTGTTTTCTCTAAATATCTCTTTAGTGCGTCCTGCCAGGTCGGAAGCGGTTTAAATCCGTTTTGTAAAAGCTTTGATTTGTCAAGCCTGCTGTTAAACGGTCTTACCGCCTTTGAAACGCCGTATTCCTCTGTGGTAACAGGCAAAACTTTCGTCGAATAGCCTGCCTGTTTAAATATCTCTACGGCAAAATCATACCACGAGATATAACCGCCCTCGTTGGTTGCGTGATAATAACCGTACTTTTCACTTTCAAGCATATCCACAAGAAGTCTTGCCAGGTCATATGTGTAGGTCGGTGTTCCGATCTGGTCGCACACAACCCTTAAAGTATCAAACTTCTTGCCAATTCTAAGCATTGTCTTTACAAAGTTAGAGCCGTTTTCGCCGAATACCCAAGCAATGCGTACAATAAAATACTTTTCAAGTATTTCCGATACCGCAAGCTCTCCGTCAAGCTTTGTCTGACCGTAAACATTAAGCGGCGCATACTCCTTGCAGTCAGCCTGCCACGGCTCATCTCCCTGACCGTTAAAAACATAATCGGTGGAAATGTAAATCATCTTAGCGTCAGCCGCTTTGCAAGCCTGTGCAATATTTTTTGTGCCGTCGGTGTTTATCGCTCTTACAAGCTCCTTTTTGTCGCTGTCTTCTGCATCATCAACCGCTGTCCACGCCGCACAATGTACCACCGCGTCGGGGTTGACATCCGCAATAACCTTGCTTACTGCGTCTTTGTCCGTTATATCCATTCCGATATATCCCGTCATACCTACGCAATTTCCGTCGTATGCCGAAGCTAAATCAGAGCCTACGGATTCATATCCACGCTTTGCAAGCTCGTTTACAACATCATGTCCGAGCTGTCCGTTTACGCCCGTAACTAAAACCTTCATTTTCTGTCACCGTACATCTTTTCGTAATAGTTCTGATACTCGCCGCTTATGATTGTTTCCCACCACTCGCGGTTATCAAGATACCACTGAATCGTCTTTTTGATGCCGTCCTTAAACTTTGTTTCGGGCAGCCAGCCAAGCTCGTTGTGAATCTTTGTCGGGTCGATTGCATAACGCATATCGTGACCTTTTCTGTCGGCAACATATGTTATAAGACTCTCAGGCTTATTAAGCTCCTTGCAGATAATCTTTACTATATCAATATTAGCCATCTCGTTGTGACCGCCGATATTATAAACCTCGCCTACTCTGCCCTTGTGAATAATAAGGTCAATAGCTTTGCAATGGTCCTCAACATACAGCCAGTCACGCACATTCAAGCCCTTGCCGTAAACAGGAAGAGGCTTATCATTAAGCGCATTTGCTATCATAAGAGGAATGAGCTTTTCGGGGAAATGATACGGTCCGTAGTTATTTGAGCAGCGGCTTATTGTTACGGGCAACCCGTAAGTTCTGTGGTATGCAAGCACCAAAAGGTCCGCGCCCGCCTTTGACGAAGAATAAGGACTGCTTGTGTGAATCGGTGTTTCTTCGGTAAAAAACAAATCGGGTCTGTCAAGCGGCAAATCTCCGTAAACCTCGTCGGTGGAAACCTGATGATAACGGGTGATACCGTACTTTCTGCATGCGTCCATAAGAACCGCTGTGCCCTTTATGTTTGTATCAAGGAAAATCTCGGGGTTTTCAATTGAGCGGTCAACATGACTTTCTGCCGCGAAATTTACAACCATATCGGGCTTTTCTTCCTCAAAAAGCTTATAAACCGCGTCTCTGTCACATATATCCGCCTTTACGAATCTGAAATTCTTGTTATCCATTACCGGTGCAAGCGTTGAAAGATTGCCCGCGTATGTGAGCTTATCAAGACAAATAATCCTGTAATCGGGATATTTTTTTAACATATGAAATACAAAATTCGAGCCGATAAAACCCGCTCCGCCTGTTACAATAATATTCATCATTACTCTCCCCTTATCTCAGCTTAATGTATCAATATATTTTCCGTTTAACACATCCATAAGATACTGTCCGTACTGATTTTTCTTAACTTCCTCGTAAACCTTTAGGACATCATCTCTTGTTATCCAGCCGTTGGTATATGCGATTTCCTCAAGACAGGCAATTTTCCTGTGCTGATGAGTTTCAACAGTTTTTACGAAATTTGTCGCCTCCACCAAACTTTCGTGAGTACCCGTGTCGAGCCATGTAAAACCTCTGCCCAAAAGTTCGACATTAAGTTTACCCTTTTCAAGATAAATCCTGTTGAGATCGGTTATTTCAAGCTCGCCTCTCTTTGAAGGCTTGAGATTTTTTGCATATTCAACTACCATATTATCGTAGAAATAAAGTCCCGTAACACAGTAATTGCTCTTTGGTTTTTCGGGCTTTTCTTCAATAGACACAGCTTTTCCTTCCTTGTTAAACTCAACGATTCCGAAACGCTCGGGGTCGTCCACATAATAACCGAAAACCGTTGCGCCTTTGCCCGTCTCAGCGTTTTGAACAGCAGATTTAAGGCACTTTTTAAGTCCGTTGCCCTCGAAAATATTATCTCCCAGAACCATTGCAACACAGTCGCCACCGATAAAATCCGCCCCGATAATAAACGCCTGTGCAAGTCCGTCAGGTGACGGCTGAACAGCATATGTAAGATTAACGCCGAACTGATTGCCGCTGCCGAGCAAATCTTTAAACCGCGGCGTGTCCTGCGGCGTTGAAATTATCAGAATATCTCTGATACCCGCATTCATAAGCACCGACATAGGATAATAAATCATCGGCTTATCGTAAATGGGCAAAAGCTGTTTGCTTGTCACCTTGGTAAGGGGGTAAAGACGAGTCCCCGAACCCCCCGCAAGAATAATACCTTTCATAATTCTCTCTCCTGTCTCTTATCGCTTAATTCTACCTGTCGAGCTGCCTTTTGCAAGAGCCGTAACCTCCTGCACACCGACCTGGTTATAATCTCCCTCTATTGTCTGTTTGAGACAGCTTGC
>CALYBP010000065.1 GCA_944415425.1 uncultured Ruminococcus sp.
AATAATTCTTTCGGATAATCAGGGCGTGACCTGTCGTAGTTGTATTCATCCGTGTTAAATGTTTTTCGTAAGTCCATAATACTCTAACCTATCAAAGCTTTAATAAACTCATTATCTCGTGCAGTCAATTCAACCCAAGCAGGATAGAAGCCGCTTTTCA
This sequence comes from uncultured Ruminococcus sp., assembly GCA_944415425.1. GTDB lineage: Bacteria > Bacillota > Clostridia > Oscillospirales > Acutalibacteraceae > Ruminococcoides. Next base: position 161 of record CALYBP010000065.1, read on the forward strand.
CGGCAGTACGCACAGATTTGATGTTTGACCATGCGGCACAATAAAACGGTACTTTCCGTAATTTTAGGATTTCAATAGCAATTTTACCTGTCAGAGCAGAAGCTATGCCCTTCCGTCTGTATTCAGGCAGAACATCTACACCGATTTGCCACATAGTGTCGCAATCAGCCGAACAGCCCGCAAGACCTATCAGCTCACTTTTATCATAGGCACCGACCGCCAAAACATCCCTTTCTCTGTCATCAAATGTGAAACAGTTGCTCCATTCATCAACATACAGGTCAGCAAAGTCAGACTTTTTCAAAACACGCAGTTCATACCCGCAGTCAACCTCTTTCAGCTTGTCAACATTCGGCAGAAAATATTCAGCCATAAAGCACACCTTTAGGTTAAATTGTTCAAGCATATCATTAAGCAGATTGATATTCGGTGTTTCAAAGCAGTGATATGAAGTATATCTGTTTATGTACTCTTCAATCACAGCTTTTGTTCTTTTACTTGTCTGAGCGACAATGTTGTTTCCGTATGATACAAGGTCACATTCAACAGGCAAAGGAATATATTTTCTCGCTTGCTTATTTGCTTTTGAAACGGTCACTATGTTTTTGTCAGATAAAAAGTCATTAGGTTTGCAGTTGCAGTCATATGCTGACTGCTGTAATGCGATTTTTAATATTTCTTTATTTGTCATTTTCGTTTCCCAACCTATGCACCATTATATATTCCTGCTCATTTTCATCCGCAATCTCAAAACCGACATTTAAATACATTTTGACAGCATAGTTTTCCTTTTGAACAGCAAGAGAAGCTTTAGAGTAGTTGAGTCTTTTTAAATGTTCTATCATCCTGTTCATAAGCGCCGTACCGATGCCGATTTTTTGATAATCATCTAAAACCGATATTGCAAACTCAACAGTGTTATCATCTATACTGCCGTAGCCGCTGATATTACGCACCCAAACCGCTCCGACGACTTTGTTATCAACCTCTGCACAAAAGCAATAATCATCCTTTCGGCTGCCAAAGTCTTTTATATAAACCTTGAGTTCGGGATTGTTTATTATTGATTTCGGTGCCAAATTTGTTTTATCGGATTGATAAATTGCCTGATACAAAAAATTATCAAGCAACCGATATTCGCTGTTTTTCATTTCTCTGATAATATAATTCATAAATTTCTTTTTCATAACAAATGATAGTCTTTATCTATAATCACTTTGAGTTACAAGATTTTCTATTCGTACATACCGACGGATGTTTACGTTACAACTAAAAACTATATTGCTAAATTATTATTTTCTCATAACTATCAAATACAGGCACACCGCATTTTTGCAATAATTTTGGCGACTGCTGTCCGCATGAGAACAGCACGCAATCCACACCTAACGCAAGCGCGGTATCACAATCGTGTACAGTATCGCCGATATACAACGTTTGCTCAGGAACAAATTTGTGTTCACTCATATATCTTGAACCACGCATAGTTTTACTTTCCATCACGATATTCTGTGTACCGAGAATATCCTCAAAATATTTTTCTACGCAAAACTTATGTGCGTATTTTATAATTTCCTCTGTTTTAAAAGCAGACAACACTACCTGACGGCAGTTTTCATTGTCAAAAAAGCTCAGCAAATCTTTAACTCCCTCGTGCAATCCGATTTTATGGGAAAGCTGATCATACAAAACGCCCCACTCATCGTCGAGCATTTGCATATCGTGTTTATTGTGGTCAAAAATTTTACTGTAAAAATTAACAACAGGTGTATCCATATTATCCCTATAATACTCTAAAGTAATTGTAGGATAGCCGTATCTCTCCAACAGAATATTTGTCGCTTCAAAAGCAACCGGCGTATCGTTGAGAATTGTACCGTTCCAATCCCAAATAATATTTCTGTATTTCATTTTTCCCTCCGTTACAATTTCAGTAATTTATCTTCTGCTGTATCATAAAATTTTACTTCCATTTTATATTCCTTGTTCAGTTTTATATCAGGTATCCCATCACGGACAAACTTGTTATGCCGTTTGACTATATTTATCCCCGTCTAATATCAATCATATAGAAACAATTTTTTACTTAACTTTAAAGTTCAGCAAGAGTATTATCATTAAAATAATAAATATTTTCTTTTTTGTAGCCGTACAGTGATCCAACAACAGAAATATGCGGCTCAAAAGTGAAGTAATTTACTTCTCCTAATTTTTGAGTGTTTCCTTTTTCAATATAAATTCTTTGAGTTTTGTCCTTAGCTATTGAATGACCCAGATTACCGAGAAAGTCTAAATTTATGTAGCCTTTGGATTTTATAAAATTATTAATATGGTAATATAGGTCTTCAAAAGTAGTATCGCGTGTTGCAAATGCCTTCAGTTCATTATGAAGTGCTTCCTGCATTAATAAACCATTCCTCCACTCTGTATTTTTTATACTTTCAATATTCTCAACTACTTTACCGTTTTCAATGATAATAGTTCGTGCGAAATCACCCCAAATTTTGTTGTTCTGCGGACTCAGATCAACTGTAACTATGTCATTTTTTGCTATCATCCTGTCAGATGTCACATATTCTCTGCCGGATACTGATACAGCTGTTTCGTCGCCGCAAAATACAAACGCCCCTATATTCCAATACCAAAATGAATCGGCACCCAATTCAAACATTTTATCTTCACACAACTGCCGTATATCACACAAATTCATATCGGGTGTTATAATTGATTTTATGTATTTAAAAGTATCTTTTGCTATATTCTGTACTTGTCTGTATTTCATAAAATCACCTGCATCATAAATTATATTTATCACTTGTTCGCTCTCCTCACAACCACTGAATAAACGCCGTTTTATCAGTGCAGTTATAGCCTGCATTTTTGTAAAAGTTTAAAGTTTTTTCATTTTTTGAACCTGTAAGCAACATCATTTTGTAGCAATTCGCTTTCTGAGCAAGCTCCTTTGCGTAGTCCAAGCACTTTGCGGCATATCCTTTGCCCCTGTAATCACTGTGGGTTACAACATTTTCTATAAATGCATAAGGACGGATGTTTCTTGTAAGATTCGGAATAATCACGCAAACACAGGAAGAAACAATTTTCCCGTCAATCTCACATACGATAATATGGTGATTTGCATCGCGGCAAATTTTGTCCCATGTTCTCTCTAAGTGACGGCTGTACTCAGGCACTCCTAACTCGTGCAAATGAGTGTATAATTCAAGCAGCTTAAAAAGCTCGTTTGTTTTGATTTCTCTTATCATCTGTTGTCTCCGACTTTTTAGTTTTCTCTCTGTTACCAAGTTTTCTCAACTGCAAATATACTGTATCCAGATTCTACCATAACAAATAAAGTATGGCAACAAAAACTTTTCACACTCCGACGCCGCATACGCTGTTTAAGATTTTAAAATTTTACAAATTTAAATGCACGCAATAATTTAGAAAAAAATAAAGGCCGCCTATAAAAAACAGACGGGCTAAAAATATAACCTTCATCGCTCAACTACTATTGACTTTCCTGATGAACAATCACCATTAAGCCATTGCCATTCTTCATGTAATTCTATCTTTCCATCATCATTGACTACCGGTATGCTGTGACATTTTCCCGCACGAATTTCTTCGTTGGTATTTATATGTTGATAATAAAAATCTATTTCTCCGTTCAGACTTACCTTGCCAATCATGTATCCCTTTTTCACATCTCCGCCGCAATAATCGGCATAAAAATCAAATCCATTCTGATGATAATTAAAGATAGTTTCTCCGCTCACTTCCCCATTCTCCGTATTGCTTCTCGGAACAAAAGACTTACCGTTATAGTTTATAGCTGTCATACTCTTTGTCAATTCTTTTTTCATGAAATCGTAACAAAGAATGTCTCCGTTATCCGAAACAATTTGATGATTTTCAATTTCAAAGTAATTTCTTAATCTGTAAATCTTCTTTGCAGGCAAGGATGCGGCTAAAATAACAGCAGAATACTCTTCGCTGATTTTATTTTCGGCAAACTCCAATAACATTTTGCCATAGCCTTTATGCTGAAAATCAGGTAAAACAAACAATCTGCAAATCTCATTTTCCTTTATTGTTACAGTGCCGATATACTTATCATTGTCCATTAACAAATATACCGTTCCGTCATTTATATCAGCTCTTATATGTTCATCATTATGATGCTTCCTAAAAAAATCAATCGCACCATTAGGATAATACCTTGGATATATTGCTGTAATTGTTTCTTGTGTTATTTTCTTTACTATTTCCAGCTGTTCCTCAGATGCCATAATAACCAATGTGGTTTACCTCCGTAAATTTAAACCTTATAATTCCCACAAACATAAAGTTGTCTATTTCCTTATCACATAAATATATCTCGCCATTTTGCTCGCAAACTGCTCAAATAATTCTGCTGCACATTCAGTTTGACCCATTAACATATCAAACCAACTGTTATGCTGCTCCGCTTCAAATTCTTTTTTATAAAGTATTGCGGATTTTCTTTTTTGTTTAAGAAGCTGATAGGTTTGTTTAGTTATATCCGTTATCTGATATTTCAAACCGTTACGCTCTACCGCTTTTGCCAATACAGTTCGGACGCAGAATTTGTCTTAGGCATAACATCTCCCTCTTGATAACCTACAAAAAACACACCGTCTTTTTTGAGCCATCTTTTAATTTTAGCAACAAAAGCAACCATATCTTTTGTAAAATAAATTGTATCCATAGAAATTATGGTATCAAAGCAGTCATCAGGATAATCTATTTCATCAATTAAGCCAACCCTAAATTCAGAATTTTTAGGAAATAGTTTTCTGGCTGTTTGAATTGCATTATTCAAATAATCAAATCCGTGAATAAAACTTTTCGTTTTTTCCTGAAGATAGCCAAGCATTTTTCCGTTACCGCAGCCTATATCTAAAATGTGAACATTATCTCTTAACGTAATGTAAGGCAAAATCATATTGATCTGATTAATATCACTGAAACCATCTTGTGAAAAATCATTACCAAACGCTGCTTTGCAAAACGCATAAAAAGCGTGTGACTTTTCTGCCATTTTATAAAATTCTTCATATTCATTATAAAACATCAATTCTCTTTTGTTCATAAAAACCACCTAATAATTTTAAAGAAGCAGTCAAATAAAACATATCTATACAAACCACCCATAAAGCTATACAATAGCAAAAATGCAGATTAATTCACTTATGCTAAAAGTAAGGAAAATAAAAATTTGAACTATCTTTAGGTTTTTCTAAAAATTATTTTACAATGCGATGTTTGCACATTCCGGTTTTGCCGCACTCATGACACTTTAACTTGCGTTTTGTTAAAGTATGATATCCCTTAACATATTCACTCACGGAAGGAACAAAAAGTGCTTTGCAGTGAGGGCACTCATAGTAGCCTGCATTGATTTCAAGCATAGCAGCCGCTCCAATACCTACAACCGCTATCAAAATTGCAAACACAATCAATGAAATTCTCACAATAGCAGGCATCATAATGTATGACGCTATTACAATAAGTGAGCAAACTGCAACTATAGTAATTACACCGCAAATAACAGAGAAAGCCATTTTCTTCTTGTTTTCTTCATTTTCCTTAACTAATTTCATCATATTTTCCTCCGCTTTTTTTTGGTAATCGATATTGGATACTCTTTCGCCGGTAAGCAGGTCGTTCACAGTTATTTGCAAAGCGTCACATAACGGAATCATAAGAGAAACTTCCGGCAATCCTTTTCCGCATTCCCACTTTGATATGGTTTTATCACTTATGGATAATATATCGGCAAGCTGCCTCTGAGTTAAATTTTTCTCTTTTCGTACTTCACAAATAAATTTACCGATTTTGATTTGATCCATAAAACTTCCTCCTTTCTGACAAAATTATACTTAATAAAGTATTTGATAACCACACACAGAGCGTAGAATATGCAATATCTACGGGGCGTAGAGAAAATTCAGTTAACCATGTGCAGATATTATACCCAAGTCTAAATATTAAGTCAACCAAATATAAATACTCCGTTAAAAGCTCTCAAATTTATTCTGAGCAGATCATTATTTCAATTAATATATGTTGTATATTAAAACAAAACCAAGGCAGAGCCTAATTTGCGTTATACTCACACCAATTCAAAACTATATAGTTTTGAAAAAAATTTTTTCAAATGAGTAAATTTGTGCTGAAAGGCTTACGCCTTTCGAGGGCAATTCACGATATAATGCGAAAAATATGCCGAAAATTTTAGGTTTTAATTAGGTATCAGTATTAGCTTGCTTAATAAATTTACTTTTGTAATAGATCAATGCTTATAAATAAAAACAAAAAAGCACCGCAAATGCGGTGCATAAAGTTTAAAGTAGTCACCGAATAATCGGTGTATATAAAAGGGTAAGCACCCTGAAAACTGAATAAAGATAAGAGAAAGGAAGAAAGTAAGATATTTAAAAGGGTTAAAGTAATACTACAAAGCTGACCAAAGAAACAATATGGTCAAGCCCTCGACCTATTAGTACTGC
>CALYBP010000066.1 GCA_944415425.1 uncultured Ruminococcus sp.
AGCGTGTAGGAGTTCATCATATCCGCCTGTGCCGCAATGTTGCTTACCGAAATATCGGACGAATCGAAATTATCGTAAATGGTTTCCTCAAGCTCGTCGGGGTTTTCGGCGTTAATGTAAATTTCGTTATTAATATAATCTAAATCAAAATTGTTTTTGAGAGTATCCCGGTTTACAATCAGGTAAACATTCTCTTCTGACGGGTATACATTTTTAAGTGCTTCGGGAGTGGTGTCGAATACTTTTGCAATTTCTACATCAAAGACTTTGTAATAGCCGTCATATGCAGGGTCGGAAGTTTCTCTCAGAGTAAGTGATTTTACCTTGTCTGAGTCAAAAAGGCAGCCTTTTTGAGAATTACCGTTCTCGTCGGTGCAGATAAAGCTATTGATCAAAACGCCCTTACCGTTCACCTCGTTGTAATCCAGCCCAAGCTGTTTTATTTTTTCCTTGTATGTTTTATCGTCAAAGGCAAATAGCTGAAGAAAATAAAAATCATCAACAGAAGTGCTTTGATAAATTTCAGCGTCCTCGGTCAAAACGGAATTTAATTTTTCCGAGTCTTTAAGGTAAACACCTGCGCTCATTTCAAGACGGCAGCTTTTTATCCCGTCAAGACATGAAATTTTTTCAAAATCGGATATAATTTCATCAAATTCTTTTTGACCGTATTTGGATACAGTTAAATTATAATCCATTTCGTAGTAATACTTTGAGCTGTATGTTGTTCCGTATTGAATAAAGCTTGAAACGGAGATAAACACGGCGACGCTCACCACGATTGATATTACGGTTGTGCGGTATTTTTTCTTGCTTCTTTTAAGATTTTTGTAAGCAATTTCTCCGCCTGTACCGAAAAGCTTTTTGATAAATTTCGGGGAATTGTAGGCTTTGGGCTTTTTCTTGATTTTTATGTCAAGGTTTCCTCTTACTGCGTCTATGGGGGAGATTTTAGACGCTCTCAGGGCGCTGCCCAGAGTTGAAAGCAGTATGGTTGCCATTGAAAGCACGGCGGCTATTATTACTGCACCAAACGGAACGCTGTACACAAATGAAATTCCGTTAAGCGAATCTGCGAGCAGAACATTTATTATTTTAATTAAAACGGCAACAACGCCCACTCCGAGCAGTATTCCCAGCGGTATGCCGATGAGTGCAAGCACAAAGCCCTCAAACAGCACATTGTGCCGTATCTGTCTTGAGGTTGATCCGATTGAAGAAAGCATTCCGTACAGTCTTGTTTTCTCGGTGATTGAAATTGCAAAGCTGTTGCGTATTACAAAAATACTTGCGATTATAACTATCCCGATGATAATGGCGGCAAGTCTGTAAAGGACCGAGAGCGTGGAATCGCTTACGGCATAGCCCTTGTAGGACAGGAGAGATGTGTTAACATCAAAGCTGTCATACTTAGTTTCGGCAACATCTGACGAGTAGTCAATATAAGCTTTTACATCTTCCTCTGAAATACCCGTGATTTGAGATGAGGTTTTGAGGTAATGTTTTTCGCCGTCTTCCGTAAATTTTATGATAAGACTTGCGTTGTCGGAAAGGTTTGAGGTATCCGCCGCATTAAATACGGTAGTTATTGCGTTGCAGTACCAGTTATTAAGCGTGCGGCTGTGGTATTCGCCGAGAATACCTACGATTTTATAAGTGTGTTTTGACTGAACATCAAAGCTTTCGTCAACCGACACGGTTTCATATTGACCGTCGCTTACTTCCTTTACTGTTTCACCGTAGTTATTGTCAAGCGGGATAACTTCGCCGTCAGAGGTCTTTCTTTCTCCGATTTCAAGGGTCAGGGTGTCGCCGACTTTGTATTTTGCGGTCGAGTTTTCGATAAATTCTTGGGTGAGCAAAAGCTCTGAGCTGTTCTGCGGGTATCTTCCGCTTTCAAGAGGGAGTTTAAAGCAGTCGGTAAATGCCTGTGTGCTCAGCGATTGAATGTAAACATAAGGCCGTGTGGAAGTTTTGGGAGCCGGGGTCTGAGCAAGTCCTGCGCTGTCTTTTACAAATACCTGTGAAACATTTCTGTTTGCGCTGATGTCATCTATGTCGCCTGATGTGATGTTTCCGTTTAGCATCAGGTCGTAGTCGCCCGAATAATTAATCTCTGCGTTTAGCATTGTTTGCTGTCCGCTTGACGCAACGCCCGCAACAACCGTTATCAGAGCAGCGGAAAGCAGTATGCCTATTATCGTGACAACGGTTCGGCTTTTGTTGAGCCTTAGATTTTTGAGGGAGAGTTTGTTAAGTGCGTTCACGCTCACACCTCCTCAACGATTTTTCCGTCGCTTATCGTGATTATCCTGTCCGCCTGTTTTGCAAGTTCCAAATCGTGAGTAATCATGATGATTGTCTGATTATAGGTTTTGTTGGACATTTTGAGCAGGTTCATAATGTCAACCGACGCTTTTGAGTCAAGGTTGCCTGTCGGTTCATCGGCAAGCACGAGGGCTGGGTTGCCGATCAGCGCACGGGCAATGGAGGTGCGCTGCTGCTGACCTCCCGAAAGTTCATTCGGCAGGTGCTTCCTGCGTGCCCTCAAGCCGAAGGTGTCGAGAATTTCGTTAAGGTGGGCTTTGTCTACGGGCTTTTTGTCAAGGTCGCACGGCAAAGTGATGTTTTCTTCCACCGTCAAAATCGGAATGAGGTTGTAAAACTGATAAACAATACCGATTTGTCTTCTGCGGAAAATTGCCAGCTTGTCGCTGTTCATTTTTGTTATATCGTTGCCGTCAATAAAAATCTGTCCGCTTGTGGGTCTGTCAACTCCGCCGATGAGATGAAGCAGAGTGGATTTTCCGCTTCCGCTTGCACCGACAATTGCCACAAATTCGCCTTTTTCGACTGTCAGCGATATGTTGTCAACGGCACAAACTTTGCTTTCGCCCTCTCCGTATGTTTTCACAAGATTTTCTACTCTTAATATTTCCATAGGTTTCCTCCGAGTGGTTATAGATTTACATTAATTTAAAAGTCAGGCATGGCTCTCCGGACAGTCTTGCCGAGCTTTTGGGTTGATTATAATAATTCAAAGTGACTCTAAAGTGACACAAAAAATATTTTTGTGCAGGGTAATTTGAGAAAATGTAAATTACCTTGACAATGATGTGCGCCGTGGTATAATGTGGATGTGTTAATAAACCACTTTTGTGCAAAGGCGTTTACGGAAGGATTTTATATGTCTGAAATTTTTCTATAATATAAGGTTATTTTGATGAAAGACAACTTAAATACAGGGAATAAAATGCAGAAATACGATTCACATAATTTCGTGCGTTATCATCTTATTGACGCGTTAAGAGGATTTGCGCTTGTCAATATGGTTCTGTTCCATATGATGTACGATATATTTTTTATTTTTGAAGCCGACGCAAGCTGGATTTTCAGTCCGATTACTGCTGTGTGGGAGCGGTTTATTTGCTGTTCGTTTATAATTTTGTCGGGCGTTTCTTTAAATTTTTCAAAAAAACCGTTAAAAAGAGGGATAATTTTAAATCTTCTCGGCTTTTTGATTACGGCTGTAACGGTGATTTTTCTTCCGGGTCAGGCAATTTGGTTCGGAATACTCAATTTTCTCGGCTGTGCAATGATGATAACCTATGCGTTAAAACGGTTTCTTAATAATGTAGGATCTGTTCAAGGTTTTGTTTTTTCTTTGATTGTTTTTGCGCTTTTTTACGGCGTGCCTGACGGATATATCGGATTTTTTGCCGCCGAGGTTTTTAAGCTCCCCGATTTTTTCTACAGCTCAGACGCTCTTGCGTTTATCGGGTTTCCGCCGGCAGGATTTTATTCAACCGACTATTTCCCTCTTGTACCGTGGTTGTTTTGTTCTTTGCGGGATATTTTGCATGGCGATGCGTTAGAGAACACGGAGCAGAAAGGCTTTTTGTGCGTAAAATTCCGTTCTTTGATTTTGCGGGACGGCACAGCCTTTTAATCTATATAGTTCATCAGCCTGTTATTATGGGAGTTTTGGCTGTTGTTTTTTACTTTGTGAACATATAAAAATGAAACGGGCTGACACAGGGGGTGAGTGTCAGCTCGTTTCGCAGAGAGAGTATATTTTAAGAAGAAAGATTTAACAAACTTTCGTAGCTTGTAGATTTTGCAGAAGTTTAATTATAAATTAGGATATTTATTTGGATAGGTATTTTACTTTTTTGAAACTGATACGGTATCAAGCTGATTGCACAAATCAAGGCTGTATACCATATTATCTTTTGCGACCATTGTAATCGGCATTTTCGGCATAAGCTTGTTGAGCATTACAATAAAGCTTTTGTCGCCGCCGTCGTGCATTCCCGTTACCAGACGAACAACTCCGTTTTCATTTGAAAATTCGGATGCCGCCTTCGGAGCGTTTTCGTGGAACAGCACGGTCATATCCGCGCCTGCTTCCTTAGATACAAGGTAAAGATATTCAATTTGATCGCTTACTTTTGTGTAGTCGCTTGTCGGCTTTAGGATACTCAGTACCCTAAGCTCGCACCCTGAGTCATCGGCAAGCTTTTTTGCTGTATTGATTATCCTGTCGCAGTCATACTGGCTTGTAACACATGCGAGTACCGACGACTTTCGGTTTTTCATTTGTGTCACCTCCTTTTGTTGTTGTGGCTATATAATACAGGGCGATTTTGAAAGGTATATATTGTTAATGTGAATTTGCAGTGAATTTTTGGGAAAATTTAAAACACAAATTAAAAATAGCTTGTGAGAATATGTGAGTATAAAAGAGAAAATGAAAGAATAATAAAGAACTGCAAGGAGTAAATTAATTTTTTTCAAAAAAGTGTTGACTTTGCGTAAAATATATACTATAATCATACCTGCACGAAAAAAAGAAAAAAGTCAGGAGGAAATAATATGTCGACATATTTGGCTAAGAAAAGCGAAATCGAGCGTAGCTGGTATGTAATTGACGCAGCAGGCAAGCCCCTCGGCAGAGTAGCAGCTCAAGCAGCAACTCTCTTAAGAGGTAAGCACAAGGCTACTTTTACACCCAACGTTGACTGCGGCGATCATGTTATTATTATTAATTGTAAGGATGCTGTTTTGACAGGCAACAAGCTTGTTCAGAAGAAATGGCAGCGCCACACAGGCTATATCGGTCACTTAAAGGAAACCCGTTACGATACACTTATGGCAACAAAGCCCGAAAAGGCTATGGAGCTTGCTGTTAAGGGTATGCTTCCGAAGAACACACTCGGCAGAAACGCACTTTTGAGATTAAGACTTTTTGCCGGTGCAGAACACAACCATCAGGCTCAGAAGCCCGAAACGGTTGAAGCTTAAGAAGGAGGCAGAATATAATGTACGATAAGACACCTTATTTTTACGGTACAGGCAGAAGAAAAAGCTCTGTTGCAAGAGTAAGACTTTATCAGGGCACAGGAAAAATCACAATCAATGACCGTGACATCGACGATTATTTCGGTCTTGAAACTCTCAAGCTCATTGTAAGACAGCCTCTTGCTTTGACTGAGACAGACGAGAAGTTTGATGTTGTTTGCAGAGTAGCAGGCGGCGGCGTTACAGGCCAGGCCGGCGCTATCCGTCACGGCATTTCAAGAGCGCTTCTTCAGTATGACACGGAAAACCTCCGTTCAAAGCTCAAGAAGGCAGGCTTCCTCACCCGTGACCCGAGAATGAAAGAGCGTAAGAAATACGGCCTCAAGGCTGCCCGTCGCGCTCCCCAGTTCTCAAAGAGATAATTTTATTTTGTTGCAGATTTATCCCGAAGACTTGTTCTTCGGGATTTTTGAGTTATTTGTAAATTGTTATTGTAAAACTTAAAATAAAGGTGTGGATATAATGGCAACGACTGGTTTAGGTATAATAATTATTATATTGTTTTTATTAATGATCTTTTATAAATCAACTCTACATATAAAACAATGTGATAGAAATTATTTATGTGTTGAAAAATCAAATTCGGTCAAGGCTATTTGTGCAATTTCAGTAATGCTTCATCATATAACTAATGAAGTGTATTGTGGAATTTTGTATTTGCCGTTTCAAATGATCGGATATCTTATGGTAGCCGTGTTCTTCTTCTATTCCGGATATGGAATTATGTATTCGTATAAAACAAAAGAAAAGTATATGGAAAATTTTTTGAAAAGAAGAATATTGACTGTTTTAATACCATATCTTATTGCTATTATTATATATGTACTAATAAAATCATTTTTCTATGGATTCAATATAATAAATATATTAAATTCTTTCATATCCGGATCACCTATTGCAAATAATTCTTGGTTTGTGGTTTCTTTATTGATATTATACATTATTTTTTGGCTATCTTTTAGATGGACAAAAAACCAAAAGTTATCGTGGGTTGTGTTTTTAATATTATTTTTAGTGTATTTTATAAGTTATAGATTTGTATATTGGAGTCCTACTCTTATTGCTTTCTTAGCAGGTATGATATGGAGTTACTTTAAGGAACAAATGGATTTGTTTCTTTTTAAATATAATATTTTTGTTT
>CALYBP010000067.1 GCA_944415425.1 uncultured Ruminococcus sp.
GGATACCCTCTATTATTATGATAATGCGTCGGGCAAGGCTGTAATTGTGTGCAACAAGCCTGACTGTGAGCATATAAACAATGTTGACGACAGTGAATGTAACGCTTTCTTCCCCATGGCAAAATTCTTTCCCGATAAGGGCATAGCTTATTATGATGATTCAATTTACTTGCTCGGTCAGAGCAGTGACGGAAACAAGACCTCAATTTCTCTATACAAAGTCAGCAAGGATGGCGTTCAGCGTGAAGAGGTGTGCAAGCTTTTTTCAACATCTGACATCAATACGGTTGGCTTTTTTACGGTACACCGCGGGTACGCATTTTGGTCGTTGTTCCCGGAGGGCAGCACGCAGCTTTACTCGATGAAGCTCAATGACCCCGGTAACATTAACACCGTTTACGAAGGTGAGGGATTGGCTCCCGATATTCTCGCAATAGCGGGTTCGGGCGATTATATGTATTTTAAATACAGGGATGCAACCGACAAAACCTATGAGAAATTTGATTGCACATTGTACAGGATAAAGCTCGGCTCTGACAGCGTGGAGGAACTGACGAAATGCGGAGACGGATTTACTGTTATGGACAACACGGCGTTTTACATATCGGAAAATAAATACCTTTGTGCATTTGATCTTAATACGAGAGAAGAGTCAAAAATCTATAAGCTTACAAACGAAGAAAAGCTGATAGTAAGTGATGGTAAATATATATATTTATCAAATTGGGACAATGCAGAAAACGAGAAAGATTACAAGATTGTAGTGCTTTCGCCGAGCGGAAATGTTGTTGATACAATCAGCACCCCTGAATGTGACTTTTTTATGGGCGGGGACTGTAACAATCTGTTTATTGAAAGCAAGGGACGCGGAACAGATGTGCTCGACAAGGCTTCAATAGGAATGGGAAATCATGATTGGAACACATTCTTCCGAGTTGAAGATGACGGAACGGTTATACTTAATTAAGCTTTACTTATCCGTTATTTGTAAAATGCAAGTATAAAATCCAATAATCAATCCGCTTAAAAGATTATGTTTTCGGATAAGCTCCGCTTTTTCGGCTGCTTATCCGAAAACGCATTTATATTAGGAAAGTTAAAGTATGATGAAAAGAGTTTTAGCAACAGCTTTAGTATTATTTGCGGCAGTATTCACAGCTTGCGGCGACGGTAACAAAAGTAGTTCTGAATTAAATGATAATACCTCTACAAATCACCCCGATGTGTCAGGATTTTCACTTGATTCATTCAATATTGAAACAGATTATCAGCCTTTTTTTGACGACAATAATTCAATAGTTGCCTGTGAAGAGGGTTACTATAAATTTGCTGATCAATTTTTGTATTTTATTGATAAAAATACTATGCAGCCTATTCCTCTTTGTGCAAAACCTGATTGCAAACATTATTCGGGATACGAAAATTATGAAGAATGCAATGCGTATTTTTCACCGACTGTTTACATGAGCGACAAAGGCTTATTTTATTATAACTCAAGCCTGTATTTGATTGGTGCAATCGATGAATCAAATTCACAGAGCCTTTATTTGTACAAGATTTCAAAAGACGGCAGCAGAAGGGAAAGGGTGTGTCACATTTTAGATGCGGGTTCGGATTTAAACAGTATGAATTTTCGATTTATATTGCATAAAGGTAACGGATATCTATCGTATAGCGGAGATAATAAAGCTGAACTGTTCACCTTTAATATTGAAGATAAGGAAGCTAAATTGAGTAGGATTGATGAAATACAGGGATACGGTGCGGAGATTTACCGTTTAAAGGGCTGTGAAAACGGCATAAGTTACCAGTACGGAAGCTTTACAGACGATAGTCTTGAAACTTACGAAGGCGGTATAAAAATCAGCGTTGAAAACAAAACAGAAACTGTGGTTAAAGACGCTGTTAAAAGCTATGTTATCACAAACGGAAGTGTTTATTACGAGGTGTCGGACGGTCTGAAGGTGTACTCCATTTCTTCAAAAAAGACGAGAACTTTTGAAACAGTGGATAATAATTATTCTGTAAATTATGACGGAAAATATTTTTATACCTATGATGTGATGGATGAAAATCCTCAAACATTATCGGTGTATGACAGCAACGAAAAATATATTACAAGTCTTGAAATGCCCGAAAACATCAGACAGAATTTCTTATTATTCGGAGATGAGGATAACTTTTTTGTCAACTGCTGCAAACAAGACGGAATATGGTGCGATATGTACTTTGATAAATCGAAAATAAGTGATGAAAATGCCGAATGGATAATTTTATACGAATATTCATAGAGCGTATATATCAGAAAAGGGTAAAGTTATGGAACTGAAGCGTGTTTTAATTAATAAAAAAACAATTATAGCTTTTTTGGTGCTTTTGGCAGTCGGAGTCGGTTTTTTTGTTAATGCTCAATTTCACAGTACCTCTTTGAGCAATACGGATTTTTCTGCGGCAAACAGATACAGAAATGAAATTTTAAGTCTGCTTGATGCTAAGTCCGAAGAAGAACAAACGGAATTTGTAAATAAAGAGCTTGAGTATGTGGGTACAATGCAATCTCTGCTCGCAATAGACGCTCAAAAAACCGAAAATTACGAGGAGTACGAGGAAATTTGGTATAGCGTTGAAGCGGATTTGAGGAATAATTATCCCGAAATCGCCGAGAAATTTGACAAAAACAAAGACAATATTAATGCGGGAGAAATCTATGCAAAATATGAGGTGCTGACCGAGCTCTCAAATCAGCTTCAATATATTGACGATTACCCAAGCTATCTTGAAAGCATTGACGCAAGAGCGGAGCAGATGAACACTGTCAGCATATTTACCGATAACAATCCGCTTTCAACGCTTAACATAAACAATACGGTTAAGGATTATGATAAACTCAAGGGAATTTCCATTGAGCTCGGGAACGACAAACCGATAACCTCGGTACTTGATTTTGAGCTGATACATTATCTTGTGTTTTTCTTTTCCGTAGTCGTGATTTTCTGCTTTGTTGAGGAGCGTAAAAAAGGTCTTCAAAATGTTGTTTATTCTATGCCTAACGGCAGGGCAAACCTTGCGGTAAGGCGTGCGGGGGTTTTAGTGCTAAGCGTTGCCTCCGCAAACATTCTGATGTACTTTGTATTATTTGCGTCTGCGTTTATAATTTACGGCGGAGTGCAGGATTTGTTCCGAAATGTTCAGTCCATCGAGATGTTTCAAAACTTTGTCTTCCCGATGTCGGAATTGCAGTTTATATTTTTTTATGTCGCAATTAACATTTTGACGCAGCTTGCGGCAGCTTTTCTCGTATGGTTTTTGGTTGCGTTTATTAAAAATACAGGCATGGCGATAGGTGCGGCAGGCATCATTTTTGCGTTTGAATTTTTGCTCTATTCCCTATTGCCGATTCAAAGCAATTTCGCTCTTCTCAAATGCATAAATGTTTTTTATTACATAAATACAACGCAGGCAATTATCAAATACAACAACATAAACGCCTTTGTCACGGTAATTAATCTGTTTTGGCTTGTTGTTGTTACTTCGGTAATTATTATACTGATATTCGGTATTCTGTCAGTTACAGCCTCTGTGCGGAATCATCCGGAAAAAACTCCGAGCAGACTTGAAATGGCGTTAGGCAAATTTCTGAGCAGGGTCAAGGCGTTGTACTGGAGAATTGTTGAAAAACTTACTGTTTTGGGCACAGAGCTGTACAAGCTTTTGATTATACAAAAGGGTATTGTTGTTCTTGCGGTTTTTGCCTTTGTACTTTTTAACTCGGCAAGTACGGATTTTATATATATGAGCGGCGCGGATTCCATTGTAAAAACCTTTTATGAGCAGTACAGCGGCCCGATAACAGACGACACTATGCTGTACATCGAAAATCTTGAAAATGAAATTAATGAAATTGACGAAGAATTTAATCAAAAATCTGAAGCGTACTTAAACGGTGAAATTTCCGAGGAAGATTATACAAATGCATCGTTAAAGTATCAGGCATTTGATAATAAGCGTGAAGCTTTGCAAAAAATCAATGAAAGGGTTGGGTATATTACGTCGAGCGAGGAGCAAGGCTCTGAAGCGTGGCTTGTTAACCCTGACGGATACATAAAGCTGCTTGGTGAAGGCGGATTGTCACGACAGCAAAATTATGCCTTGATTTCAATATTCTGTATTATTATTTTGATGTCGGGTATATTCTCATTTGAAAAACGTTCGCAGATGTATCCCTCACTTATGGCAAGCTACGGCGGCAGACGTTTTTTGTTTAACAAAAAAATAATTTGTGTAACAATTTTAACAGCGGTAATTTGGGCAGTTTCGCTGTGTGCTGAATTTTACGATGTGTGCAGCCAATACACCCTTTCCGAATTTAACGCCCCGATTAAAAGTCTTGAGTTTTTAAGCAGCTTGCCGTTCAACATAAGCATAGGTGCGTTTTTGGCGATGATGTATTTGACCAAATTTCTTATTATGCTTTCGGTTACATATGCAGTTTGCTTTATTTCTTCAAAGTTAAAGTACGAAGCTGTCATTATAATATCATCGGTAATTCTTATAATTCCGTCGATATTGTTCTCAATAGGTATAGAATTTTTATCATACATTTCGATTTCAATTCCGCTGTCAATGATGAATTTAATGATAACCTCCGACGGATTTACTTTTCTTATTCCGATACTGGCGGTAATTGTTCTCGGAGCAATATGCTTAATTGTGACAAAACGAAGTTGGTGCAAAGAAAGCAGGTGCAAAAATGCAAATTGACATTAAAAATCTTACAAAAAAATACGGAGATAACACGGCTTTAGATGATTTTAGCCTGAGGCTGACATACGGAATTTACGGACTGCTCGGTGCAAACGGTGCGGGAAAATCCACGCTTATGAATTTGATTACCGATAATGTGAGCAGAACAAAAGGAGAAATTCTCTGTGACGGAGAGGATATTTTAAGGCTCGGCAAAAAATTCAGAAAACGACTCGGCTATATGCCGCAGCAGCAGGGCTTTTATGATCAGCTTTCTGCGAGGGCGTTTTTGCTGTATATGGCGTCCCTGAAAGGAATTCCGAGAAAAGAAGCAAAAATTCAAGCGGATAGGCTCCTCAAAACAGTCAGTCTGAGCAATGTTGCACACAAAAAAATCGGCGAGTTTTCGGGCGGTATGAAGCAGAGAGTTTTGCTTGCTCAGGCGTTGATGGGAGACCCGGAGATATTATTGCTTGATGAGCCCACAGCGGGACTTGACCCGAAAGAGAGAATAAGAATCCGCAACTTCATAAGCGAAATTGCGGAAAATAAAATAGTATTAATTTCAACCCATGTCGTATCCGATATTGAGTTTATAGCAAAGGAGATAATACTGCTGAAAAGCGGCAAACTTGTGTTGCATAACACCTGCGAAAACCTGATAAAAGAGGTGGAGAACAAGGTGTATGAAATTGAAGCTGACCGAGAAAAATTAAAATATTATCAGGAAAATTACAGAGTGTCAAATCTGTATCATAGTGATGATAAAATCATTGTAAGGATAGTGACGGACAACAAGCCCGAAAACTGTAAGGCGGAAGCTGTAAAGCCGACGCTTGAGGACTTGTATCTTTACATATTTGAAAGCGGTATGTAGGGAGACACTTGAACTGTTAAAAATGCTGAGAGTAAATCTGATTTTTTATTACTAAAATGAAACAACTTAATAAGTGAAATAAAGATTAAACCGCTGCCGAAGCTTATGCAAAAGGCAGCGGCAGTTTTTATTATGTAGGATAATTTTAAATTTATTGTTAAGAAAACGACAGAAATAAAACCTGTCAAATAAAAGTGAAGAATCGTAACGAATATATTGACATTTTTTTGCTATTAATGCTATAATTTGTATAAAGAGGGATAAATAACCAAAAGTAACTAATAAAAGATATTAATTATATTAATACTATTCAAAAATAAAGGATTATTTTTGCTGCAGCAAATTAACATAAGATTTTACTTTATTAACAAATCGAGATTTAATTATACACTTTATTAGTACCTACGGTACAAACAGCTTAGAAACTCCGCTTGTCTGCGTTTTTGAGAATATACAAAACTCTTGTTTTAGTGTTTTGGGTGCAATAATTGTCAATTTGCTTTGCAATATCTGCATTGCGCTTGCGGTCGTTTCGGTTATAAGTGTTGTGTCGGTAATCACTCAAAGTAATATGTTTACAATGGCGCTTTCAACGGTGCTGATAATTATTCCTTGCCTTGCGGTATATGCGGCTGAAAATGTTAGAATAGGCTACTTTATTGCAAATAATTATGTTGCGGCACTTATAGTTGTCTTCATATTCAGCGTTGCAGTATCAATCGTTATGACTGTTATTGCATATTTAAAATTTACAAATTCAGGAATGCGGAGGACTTAATATGCCGACTCTTGAAATGAAAAACATCAGCAAAACATATAAAAAGGGAACGGTAAAGGCGCTTGATAATTTTTCCGTAACCCTGACCTCGGGAGTGTACGG
>CALYBP010000068.1 GCA_944415425.1 uncultured Ruminococcus sp.
ATAGGAAAGCACACGAAAACGGTCGGGAAGAAAAGTTTTGATAACATCAGCCTGTCTGCCCGAATTGCGTGTCGAGGCACTCGACCTTTTATCTGATTTGCCAATTTGTAAAAGATATAAAAAATATTATGTAAAAAACGGTAAAAAAATTTTCAATATTGTAAAATTTAGTTATTGTTTATAAAAAATACACGAAAATTTTGTTTATAAATTTTATGATTTGCTTGAAATCAACATATTTTTTTGGTATTATATTAAAGGAAGCAATTATTTTATTTGTATTATTGTGCTTTAAGGAGTTGAATATATGAATTACAACTTTAACGAGGATAGAAATGCTCTTGAATTGTTCGCCGCAGGCGATTCGGTTCGTGCTTATGATTTTTTCGGAGCACACCTCGTGGACTGGGATGGCAGAAAGGGAGTCGTTTTCAGAGTATGGGCCCCGAATGCGCTCAGTGTGTCGGTTGTAGGAGGTTTCAACAATTGGAATAAAACGTCAAATTATATGACAAAAATAGGCTATGGCTCTTGGGAGACGTTTGTTGAGGGTATAGAACCTTTTGAGATATACAAATATTGTATTGAAACACCTTGGTTTGAAAAGATTTTAAAATCAGATCCGTTTGCGTTTCACGCTCAGACTCGACCTGATGATGCGTCCATGGTTTTTGATATTAGAGAGTACAAGTGGGAAGACGAAGAATGGTTTACAAAAAGGGCTGAATTAGATAAGCTGAAATCACCGATGAATATTTACGAGCTTCATTTAGGGTCTTGGCGGAAATATCCCGACGGAAATTTCTTTAATTACAGAAAAATTGCTGATGAGCTTGTGCCGTATATTAAAGAAATGGGATATACCCATGTCCAGCTTATGCCGATAATGGAGCACCCCTATGACGAAAGCTGGGGCTTTCAGACGAGCGGTTATTTTGCGCCCACATCAAGATTCGGAACTCCGTCTGACTTTATGTATCTTGTCGATATGCTTCACAAAGAGAATATCGGCGTTATTTTAGACTGGGTGCCGTCTAATTTTCCTAAGGATCAATACGGATTAGTCAAATTTGACGGAACAAGTTTGTTTGAGAATGAGGATATATGCAAAGGCGAGCGTCCGTCGTGGGGAACCTGCCTCTTTGATTATTCCAAAAACGAGGTTATAAGCTTCCTTGTTTCATCGGCAATGTACTGGCTTGACAAGTATCACATTGACGGCTTGAGAGTCGGAGCGCTTTCGTCAATGCTTTACCTTGATTATGAAAAAAACGACGGTGAGTGGGAGCCGAACAAATACGGCGGCAAGGAAAATCTTGAGGCAATTAATTTTATAAAGCATCTTAATACTGCCGTTCATATGTTCCATCCCGATGTTATGATGTTTGCAGAGGAAAATACCTCGTGGCCGAAGCTTACCCACCCACTCGAAGAGGGCGGACTGGGATTCGACTACAAATGGAATATGGGATGGATGAACGATATGATCCATTACATATCGCTTGACCCTCTTTGGAGACCGTTTAACCACGACAATTTGACATACAGCTTTTTCTACGCTTTTTCAGAGCATTTTTTACTGCCCGTATCTCATGATATAGTTTCAAATAATAAAGGTTCACTTATAGGGAAAATGCCAGGTGAATATGATGATAAATTTGCGGGCGTTAGGGCTTTTATTGCGTATATGTATGCCCATCCCGGTAAAAAGCTCGTGTTTATGGGCACCGAAATAGGTCAGTTTGATGAATGGGATGTAAAGTCAGGAATACAGTGGGATTTGCTGTCTTATGAAAAGCACGACAAATTAAAGCTCTTTTTCCGTGATTTGAATAAATTTTATCTTGAAAACAAGCCATTGTTTGAGCTTGACTCAATTTGGAAGGGCTTTGACTGGATACATCACGATGATTATATAAACAGCGTTATTGCGTTTAAAAGAACCGACAGCGACGGGAATGAAATAATTGCGGTTTGCAATTTTCAGCCAAAACAGCATGAGAAGTATTTTATAGGCGTGCCGAAATACGGCGTGTACAGCGAGGTATTTACTTCAGATGATGAAAAGTACGGAGGTACAGGAGTTTCAAACGGCAGCCGCATTGTTCCCGAAATGATGAAGATACATGGCTGTGACCAGGGATTGCCCCTTACGCTTCCGCCGCTCGGTGTTATATATCTGAAATGTACAGGTGAGGTAAATTCAGAAGAAAAGCAAATTGAAGATGTTTAATTATAAACTTTTACATATATTGTAAGTAGTTAAACTATAAAATAATCGGAGGTATTTGTAAATGTTTCCAAAGAAGGAAGTAGTTGCCATGCTGCTTGCTGGCGGCCAGGGATCAAGGCTGGGAGTGCTTACGAAAAAACTCGCAAAGCCTGCCGTGCCGTTCGGAGGGAAATACCGTATAATTGATTTTCCCCTCTCAAACTGTGTTAATTCCGGCATAGATGCCGTGGGAGTATTGACGCAGTATCAGCCTCTTGTGCTAAATGAATATATAGGAAACGGTCAGCCGTGGGATCTTGACGGAATGCATTCGGGAGTAAACTGTCTCAGCCCGTATCAGGCTGTGGACGGAGCTGACTGGTATTCGGGAACGGCTAACGCTATTTATCAAAATATAAATTATATCGAGCGCTATGATCCAGAATATGTTGTTGTGCTTTCAGGCGACCATATTTATAAAATGGATTATAATAAAATGCTTGAGTTCCATAAAAAGAAGAACGCGTCGTGTACGATAGCCGTGATTGATGTTCCGATTGAAGAGGCTTCGAGATTCGGCATTCTCAACACAAAAGACGACGGCCAAATTTATGAGTTTGATGAAAAACCCGAGCATCCAAAGAGCACAAACGCTTCAATGGGTATTTACATATTCAGCTGGAAGCCGCTGAAAAAGTATCTTGTGGACGATGAGGCAAACGAAAATTCAAGCCACGATTTTGGCAAGGATGTGCTTCCCGCCATGCTTAATGCGGGAGAGAGAATGTTTGCGTATCCGTTTGAGGGATACTGGAAAGACGTCGGAACAATCGACAGTTTGTGGGAAGCAAATATGGATTTGCTCGATCCCAATGTTACTCTCGATTTAAAGGATATTTATTCGCGCAATCCCATGATGCCTCCGCACTATGTTTCAAGTGAGGCTAATATTCAAAATTCACTTATTGCAGACGGATGCAATGTTTACGGAAATCTTGAATTTTCAATTCTGTTTGCCGGTGTTACGGTCGGAAAGAATACATCGATTAATTCGTCGATTATTATGCCTGGTGCGGTTATAGAGGACGGAGCAGTAGTTCAGTACGCAATTGTAGCTGAAAATACGGTTATAGGCAAAAATGCCGTTGTCGGAGAAAAACCCGAAGATGTTGCCGACAGGCAAAACTGGGGAATTACCGTAATAGGCGCAAATGCAAAAATAGGCGATAACTGCGTTGTAAAGTCAAAGCAGATGATTCAAAGCTATACGGAGGTGAAAGCTGATGAGGAGTAATGATGTTCTTGGATTTATATTTGCAGACACGCTCGATGATAAAATCCCTGAGCTTTCGGCTTCCAGAACAACTGCTAGTATACCTATCGGAGGCAAATACAGACTTATAGATTTTGTGCTTTCCAATATGTCAAACTCGGGTATGAACAATGTTGGAATAGTTGCGAAGAGCAATTTTCTGTCCCTTATGGATCATGTCGGTTCGGGAAGCGCATACGATCTTTCAAAAAGAAGGAGCAACCTTACGGTACTGCCTCCTTACGGCGGTAAAACATATGCAAACTATGTTGAAACAATATATAATCTTCACGGTTACATAGAAAACAGCAGGGAGGAATATGTGTTGATTTCCCCGGGAAATGTTGTTACAAACTTTGACTATAACGCCGTGTTTGATTTCCATTCTGATAAAAACGCCGATATTACACTTGTTTATAAGCGAGGCGTGGTGCCCAACGGTTACGATCGACCGGTAACGGTTGATGTTGATGAGGACGGCAGGGTAAATCAGATATTTATAAAGCCCGAGTCAGGAACGGAAACGGTAAATCAATTCTACGGCTGTATGCTGATAAAGAAAGACTTGCTTTTAGAGTCAATCCGCAAGGCTCTCAGCTTAAATCAGCTTGATGTAAAAAGAATTATTCAAAATTCAATAGGCAAACTTAATGTGTATGCCTATGAGAACAAGAGCTACTGCGCCGCAATAAGCTCAATAAACGACTACTTTGCTTTTAATATGGATTTGATGAAAAAGAAAGTAAGAGACGAGCTGTTTAATCCGAAAAGGCCGATTTACACAAAGGTCAGGGATGACGCTCCTTCAAGATACGGCTTGACAAGCAAGGTAAAGAACTCAATCATCGCTCAGGGCTGTGTCATAAACGGAGAGGTTGAAAACTGCGTGCTTTCAAAAGGCGTATATATCGGAGAGGGCGCAAAAATCAGCAACTGCATAATTATGCAGGATACAAAAATAGGTGAGAACACCAACCTAAATTACGTAATAATAGACAAGGATGTCACAATCAAAGACGGGCGTTCGCTTATGGGCTTTGATTCATATCCTATCTACATAGCAAAAAAATCAGTCGTTTAATTGGAGGACAAACAAATGAGAATTTTATATTGTGCATCAGAGGCAAACCCGTACTGCGGAAGCGGAGGACTTGCCGATGTAGCTGGAAGCCTGCCGCATACTCTGTGCAGAAAAGGTCAGGATTGCCGAATTGTAATTCCGCTTTACGGTACTATCCCGCAGGAACTCAAAAATTCACTTAATTTTATAACAAATTTCACCGTGCCGGTTGCTTGGCGCCATCAGTACTGCGGATTGTTCTGGGCAAGGTGGAACGACTGCACATACTATTTCATTGATAATGAATACTATTTCAAAAGAGGTACGCTTTACGGTCATTATGACGACGCAGAGAGATTTGCGTTTTTCTCAAGGGCAATACTTGAAATGCTCCCTTATATCGATTTCCACCCCGATATAATTCATTGCAACGACTGGCAGACTGCGCTCGTGCCCGTTTATTACTATTTGTTCTACTCTCACAGACCTTGGTATTATAACATCAAGAGCCTGTTTACAATTCATAACATACAGTATCAGGGTGAATACGGCTGGGAGGTAAATACGGAGTGCGTCGGTATTCCTGCCTCTGAGACTAAGATACTTGAGATGAACGGCAAGCTCAATATGATGAAGGGCGCCATTGAAACGTCAACGAGAGTTTCAACCGTATCTCCGAGTTATGCGGCAGAAATTAAAGACCCGTGGTACAGCTGGGGACTTCACGATGAGCTTAATCTCCGCCACTACAAACTTTGCGGAATCAAAAACGGAATTGATTTGGACAGCTACAATCCCGAAACCGACTATCAGCTTTACCGCAACTACTCAAAGGACGATATGAGCGGAAAGGGCGAGTGCAAGAGAGCACTTCAGGAGCGTTTGTGTTTGGAACAGCGCTGGGATATTCCGATTGTCGGAATGGTTACAAGACTTGTTGCACATAAGGGCCTTGACCTTGTAAGAATGGGACTCGAGGAGCTTATGAATACTGAGAATATGCAGTTTGTAATTCTCGGTTCGGGCGACAAGGAGTATGAGGACTATTTCAACTATATGCAGGCAAAATATCCGGGCAGACTCTGCTTCTGCCACGGTTTTGTACCGGAGCTTGCGAGAAAAATCTACTCGGGCGCAGATATTTTCCTGATGCCTTCAAAGCAGGAGCCGTGCGGCCTTGCTCAGATGATAGCTCTTCGATACGGTACAATACCCGTTGTGCGTGAGGTAGGCGGACTTAAAGATTCTGTGTTTGACAGCGCCGATAATTACGGAAACGGATTTACCTTTAAAAATTACGACACAGCTGATATGCAGCTTGCAGTAAGAAGAGCGCTGTGGGGTATTCGTGACGCGGCAGGCTGGCACCAGCTTATGTGGCGTGCAATGATGAGCGACAACAGCTGGGATCG
>CALYBP010000069.1 GCA_944415425.1 uncultured Ruminococcus sp.
ATTGAGGCTGTAAGAATATTGAAAAACAGTTCGTCCCACAGCTTTATGCTTGAATCGGCAAGTCCCGATGAAAAGTGGGGAAGATATACATTTTTGGGTTTTGAGCCAAAACTTGAGATAACCTGCGAAAACGGCGTAATGAATATCGGCGGGGACTCTTTTAAAACAAATTCGCCCTCTGAATGTATTCGCAGGGTGCTTGAAAAGTACAAAAGTCCCCGATTTGATTATCTGCCGCCGTTTACCGGAGGCCTTGCGGGATATTTTTCCTACGATTATATGACCTATGCCGAACCATCGGCAAAGATGAGCGTC
The DNA here is from genome assembly GCA_944415425.1 of uncultured Ruminococcus sp. GTDB lineage: Bacteria > Bacillota > Clostridia > Oscillospirales > Acutalibacteraceae > Ruminococcoides. The sequence goes on from CALYBP010000069.1 coordinate 316, forward strand.
AAAGATACGGAAAATTTCAAGGATCTTGACTTAATGCTGTTTCAGGAGATAATAGCGTTTGACCATTTCAGACAAAAGATAATTTTTATGGTGAATATAAGACTTAACGAGCCCGAAAACGAATACAAAAGAGCGGTTGAAAGAATAAAACAGCTTATAAGCCTGCTCAAAAACGGCGAAAAGAAGAGTGACGAGGACGGAAAACTTCTCGGAGAAGTTACACCGCTTTTTAATAAAGAACAGTATTGCTCTATGGTGGAAAAGGCAAAGCACCATATACGAGAGGGAGATATTTTTCAGATAGTTCTCTCAAACCGCCTGTCAGCTCCCTTTAAAGGAAGTCTTTTAAACACATACCGTGTGCTTCGCACCATAAATCCGTCGCCGTATATGTTTTATTTTTCGGGCACCGATGTCGAGGTTGCAGGAGCTTCTCCCGAAACGCTTGTAAAGCTTGAAAACGGCGTGCTTCATACATTTCCTCTTGCGGGAACAAGACCGAGGGGCAGAACGGAAGAAGAGGACAAGGAGCTTGAAGAGGGACTGCTTTCAGATAAAAAGGAGCTTGCCGAGCATAATATGCTCGTCGATTTGGGAAGAAACGATTTGGGCAAAATAAGTAAATTCGGTACGGTCAAGGTCGAAAAGCTTCATTCTATTGAAAAATATTCCCATGTAATGCACATCGGCTCAACCGTGCGCGGAATTATCAGAGAAGATAAGGACGCGTTAGACGCCGTCGAAGCTGTTTTGCCTGCCGGTACACTTTCGGGAGCACCGAAAATCAGAGCATGTCAGCTCATCGGAGAGCTTGAAAACAACAAGCGGGGAATTTACGGCGGCGCTATCGGTTATATTGATTTTACAGGCAATATGGATACCTGCATCGCCATACGCATTGCATACAAGAAAAACGGAAAGGTATTTGTGCGAAGCGGAGCGGGTATTGTAGCCGATTCCGACCCGAAAAAGGAATTTCAGGAGTGCATCAACAAAGCTAGGGCTGTTGTAAGCGCGTTAAAAACGGCAGAGGAGGCACAGCTATGATTCTTTTAATTGATAACTATGACAGCTTTTCGTATAATCTCTATCAGCTTATCGGAGAGATAGAGCAAAACATAAAGGTTATTCGCAATGATGAAATGACTGTCGAAGAAATAGGAGAGCTAAGCCCGAGCAAGATAATCTTGTCACCGGGTCCCGGCAGACCGAAAGACGCAGGCGTTACCGTGCAGGCGGCAAAAATACTCGGACAAACAATCCCCGTTTTGGGAGTGTGTCTCGGTCATCAGGCTATTTGTGAAGCGTTTGGAGCTGCCGTTACCTATGCAAAGGAGCTTATGCACGGAAAGCAGTCGGTTGTAAAATTCGACACAGCCTGCACACTTTTCAGAGATTGTCCCGAATTTGCACCCGTTGCCAGATACCACTCTCTTGCGGCAGATCCCAAAACGATTCCCGACTGCCTAAAGATAACCGCAAAAACCGAGGACGGCGAAATAATGGCAGTCAAACACAGAGAATATCCGATTTACGGTGTGCAGTTTCACCCCGAGTCAATTATGACCCCGAACGGAAAAAAGATGCTTGAAAATTTTATAAAGGAGATATGAGCCGTGATAAAAGAAGCAATCGTAAAAATAGTAAACAAAGAGGATTTGTCCTATGACGAAGCATACACAGTAATGAATGAAATTATGAGCGGTCAGACAACTCAGACTCAGAACGCCGCTTTTCTTGCATCACTCTCAACAAAAAGCGCAAGAGCAGAAACAACCGATGAAATCGCAGGCTGCGCAGCGGCTATGCGGGCACACGCCGTCAAATTTGATAACGATATGGATTTATTTGAAATTGTCGGAACAGGCGGGGATAATTCAGACAGCTTTAACATTTCAACCACGGCGGCGCTTGTTGCGGCAGCAGGAGGAGTAAAGGTTGCAAAACACGGCAACCGTGCCGCTTCATCAAAATGCGGCACCGCCGATTGTCTTGAAGCTCTCGGAGTAAATATCGAGCAAAGTCCCGAAAAATGCAGAGAGCTTTTAAATGAGGCGGGAATGTGCTTTTTCTTTGCACAGAAATACCACACATCAATGAAATATGTGGGGGCAATCCGCAAAGAACTCGGATTCCGTACCGTGTTCAATATTCTCGGACCGCTGACTAATCCGGGGAAACCGTCAATGCAGCTTTTGGGCGTGTACGACGATTACCTTGTTGAGCCTTTGGCTCAGGTGCTTATTAACCTCGGCGTCAAGCGTGGTATGGTCGTGTACGGTCAGGATAAGCTCGATGAAATTTCGATGAGCGCTCCGACAAAGATTTGTGAAATACGTGACGGCTGGTTTAGGTCATTTGTAATATCGCCCGAAGATTTCGGCTTTGAACGCTGTACAAAGGAGGACCTCAGGGGAGGTACTCCCGATGAAAACGCAAAAATTACCCTTTCCGTTTTAAAAAGCGAAAAAGGGCACAAAAGAAATGCTGTGTTAATGAATGCGGGTGCGGCGCTTTATATCAGCGGAAAGGCTCAAAGCATGAAAGACGGTATAGCCCTTGCCGCAAATCTCATAGATTCAGGCAAGGCGCTTGAAACACTTGAAAAACTTATAGAAGTAAGCAACCGTTAGGAGGCGTAAATAAAATGACTGTTCTTGACGAGCTTTCGCAGTATGCGTCCGAGCGTGTTATGCGAGCAAAACAGAAAATATCTCTTGAAAAATTAAGAGAGCAGGCACTGTCCCTGCCCAAAGGAAATTTTGAGTTTGAAAACGCCCTAAAGGGAGAGGAGATTGCTTTCATATGCGAGTGCAAAAAGGCTTCTCCGTCAAAAGGACTGATTTGTCCCGACTTTAATTATCTGCAAATTGCAAGGGAGTATCAGTCTGCGGGAGCCGACTGCATATCGGTTCTTACCGAGCCTAAGTGGTTTTTAGGAAGCGACGAATACCTAAAAGAAATCGCAAACGAGGTTTCAATTCCCTGCCTGCGCAAGGATTTTACGGTGGATGAATATATGATATACGAGGCAAAAATACTCGGTGCCTCGGCAATTCTCCTTATTTGTTCAATACTCAGCGAGCCTCAGCTAAGAGAGTATATTAATATATGCGATGCGCTCGGTATGTCGGCTCTGGTAGAAGCCCACGACGAAGCCGAGATAAGCACAGCGTTAAAGGTCGGCGCGCGAATAATCGGCGTCAACAACCGCAACCTGAAGGATTTTTCCGTAGATACCGATAACAGCGGCAGACTTCGCAGCCTTATTCCGAAAGATGTGCTTTTTGTGTCCGAAAGCGGCGTAAGCAGTGCCGAAGATGTGGAAAAGCTCCGCAAAATCGGCGCCGACGCCGTTTTGATAGGCGAAGCTTTGATGAAAGCCCCCGACAAAAAAGCAAAGCTTGCTCAGCTCAGAGGTGTGTTATGACAAAAATCAAGCTTTGCGGTCTTTCAAGAAACTGCGATATTGATGCGGTAAATAAATTAAAGCCTGATTTTATCGGTTTTGTGTTCTGGCAAAAAAGCAGTCGGTTTGTTACAAAGGAAAAGGCCTATGAGCTTAAAAGTCTTCTTGACCCCGATATTAAGGCGGTGGGTGTGTTTGTAGACGAAAAGCCCGAAACCGTTGCAGAGCTTTTAAACCTCGGAATAATTGATATGGCTCAGCTTCACGGCACGGAAAACGAAGAATATGTCAAAAATCTGAAAAAACTTTCCGACAAGCCCGTTATAAAAGCGTTTCGCATTAGAACAAAATATGATATAACAGACGCTCAAAAAAGCTCTGCCGACTATGTTTTGCTCGATTCGGGAGCGGGAACAGGGACAGTATTTGACTGGGACTTGCTTCAAAATATCCAAAGGCCCTATTTTCTTGCGGGAGGACTTGACGCCTGCAATGCTCAAACTGCGGTAAAAAGCCTTGAGCCTTATGCAGTAGATGTAAGCTCGGGAATTGAAACAAACAAAGTCAAAGACAAAGCCAAAATGACGGCTTTTGTTGTTGCGGTACGCAATGCCGAAATAAAATAAAAATTATAAAACCGAAATTCAAAAAAATTAAGAAGTAAAGGGGATAATATATATGAGTAACATAAAAAAAGCGTTTGAAAACGGAAAGGCGTTTATTGCGTTTATCACCTGCGGAGACCCCGACATTCAAACGACAGCCGAAGTCGTAAGGGAAGCCGTAAAAAACGGAGCGGACTTAATTGAGCTGGGAATCCCGTTTTCCGACCCCACGGCGGAGGGACCCGTAATTCAGGGAGCGAATATTCGCGCGCTCAAAGGCGGAATTACAACGGACGATGTTTTCACCCTTGTAAAAGAACTCAGAAAAGATGTCAATGTGCCGTTAGTATTTATGACCTACGCCAATGTTGTGTTCTCATACGGCACGGAGCGGTTTGCGAAAAGGTGTATGGAGACAGGAGTTGACGGAATTATTCTCCCCGATTTGCCGTATGAAGAAAAGGACGAATTTAAGCCTGCCTTGAGCAAATACGGCGTAACGCTCATATCTCTTATAGCCCCCACATCGGAAAACCGCATTGCGATGATTGCGAAAGAAGCTGAGGGATTTTTGTATATCGTCTCAAGCCTCGGCGTAACGGGAACAAGAGATGAGATAAAGACAGACCTTGATTCAATCGTAAAAGTCGTTCGGCAGAATACAGACATACCCTGCGCAATAGGCTTCGGCATTTCCACCCCAAAGCAGGCAAAGCAGATGGCGGACATCTCCGACGGCGCGATAGTCGGCTCGGCGATTGTTAAATACCTCGAAAAATACGGAAAAGACGCCCCGAAATACATCGGCGAGTATGTAAAATCCATGAAAGACGCAATCAGGTAAATATCTAATTAAAAAACGAGTGTTCGCGACCGCAAAAGCCGTGAACACTCGTTTTATTCGGGGATAATATTATTTGCTTAAAATAATAAGCGCAAAAAATGAATTGATAACACAGTTTGCGTGTTACATCACTTTTCATTAAACAGGGTACAAAAATATGCACTAAATAAGTGAATATATTTGCGCCAAGAAAGTGAACACATTGTTTTTACGCAAAAAGAAAAACCAAACGAATTTTCGTTCGGTTTAAGTGTAATGTGACACTTGAAAATATGCTTGTTTTGACGCGAGCGTCTTTATTTAGACATAAAAAAAGCCCCGAACGCGGATTGCGCGTCGAGACTTTCGACTGGTGCGAGTGACGGGACTTGAACCCGTACGTCAAAGACACACGCCCCTCAAACGTGCCTGTCTGCCTATTCCAGCA
>CALYBP010000070.1 GCA_944415425.1 uncultured Ruminococcus sp.
TCGCTTTTTTTGTCGTTTGCGTCAGCCTTGCGGTTTGATTTGAAGCCTCTTCTCTGACTTAAATGTATGAGAAGTCTTATAAAATCATCCTTATCAAGCAGTCTGTCAAGTGACTCGGCTCTTATCTGATATATATCGGTAAGCTGTTTTTGCTGATACAAACTGTCGATATATTCGCCTGAAACACCGAATTTATCTATTATCAGATCTTTAATTCTTTGTTTTCTGAATGTTTTTCTGCGAAGTCTGCGTCTTGCTCCCCGATACTCTCTTCTGGGGGCCGCAAGTGATGAACCGTCTTTCGGATTTTCTGCCTTTTCAAAAACTCTTGATGAAAGCCTTATAATTCTGCACGGTTCGTCATTGTCGTTGAGCATTACAACTGCACTGCCTACTGACGCAATACCAGCGTCGATTCCTATTGCGTATTTCATAATGTTTCCTCCTAAAAAAGTCGAGTGCCTCGACACGCAATTCGAGCAGACAGGTTGATATTATCAAACCTTCTTTGCCCGACTGTTTTCGAGCAGTTTTCTATAAAGTAAAAAAGATGACACCCTGCCAAAAAGGACAGGGTGTCAGAGCTTTGCGGTCTACTACCTTATCATAGCGACCTAATTGTTCTTGGTATGATACAATTTAATTATATTATACACAATATTTTTAATTTGTCAATATAATATTATTAAATTTTCCAATCCTTTGTGTGTATATTACACTATTTCCATTAATATGTCAATTAATTCCTTTAATTGTCTGAAAGTTTTGTTTTTGTGTATGGTAATAAATATATCAAGAAACTTCTAACGTTTTTGTAAACTTTATTTTATGACGGAGTTGACAATCGTCAGCTTTAATGATAATATAAGTTGACAATGAAAACAGAGGGATAATTATGAAAGCACACAAAAGGTCGGAAAAATCAGCAATCCTTACAATGTCGCAAATTTCCGTATGCACGGCGATTCTTTGCGTATCTGCGTGGATAACAATACCGATTCCGATAATTCCCGTACCATTTACTTTGCAGGCTCTTTCGATAATTCTTGTGGCTTTGCTATTAAAGCCCGCATACGCCCTTACGGCACAGCTAATATACACTCTTCTTGGAGTTATCGGTCTTCCTGTTTTTTCGGGTTTTAAGGGCGGTATCGGCGCCGTTTTATCGCCTACGGGAGGATTTATAATCGGATTTATTTTATGTTCGTTTCTCGTCAGCCTGCTGAAAGGCAAAACCGACAATATTCTAAAATACATACTTATTTCAATTTTTGTAGGTATTCCCTCTATGTATATACCCGGTATCGTCGGGTTTATGTTATACACCGGCTCGGATTTGCTCTATGCAATAGTTACTCTTACTTCCGTATTTATTGTGGTTGATACTGTAAAATGCATTATCGCATCTCTTGCGGCAGCGGCTCTTAAAAAAGCTCTGTCAAAAGCAAACCTTGAATTATAAATTTTTATTTAACCGTCACTAATTTATTAATTATATTCATTTTAAATTTTCCCGTAAATAAAGCGGCCGAATGTGTTTTGTCTGCCTGTAACACATTCAGCCGCTTTTTGCCGTACAAAAAATATGTAGGGCAAAATCAAGCGTTAAGTCCGAGTGAAATAGAAATCGCGTTATTTATATCATTCATAACCGACTCATCAATAGAGCCCATTTTTTCTTTTAATCGCTTTTTGTCTATCGTTCTGACCTGCTCAAGCAGTACTACGCTGTTTTTTGCAAGGCCCGAGGTATCGGCATTAAGCGGTATATGCGTCGGCAGATTTGCCTTTGACTGCTGGCTTGTAATTGCCGCCGCAATTACTGTTGGGCTGAAACGATTGCCCACATTGTTCTGCACTATAAGCACGGGACGTACTCCTCCCTGTTCAGAGCCGATTACAGGACTTAAATCGGCATAATAGATGTCGCCACGGCGAATATTCAAGGCTTTCACGCTCCAAATAGTTTATTTACTGATATTTTTGCCTTTCTTGAAGCTTTTATACAGCTATTACATAATATTTTTGAGCGTAAAAAATGTGAATATTATTCCTTTAGTATGATTTTTATGAGTTAATCATCAACCGCTTTTATATTTTTAAATTCAATTTTAAGCTCTGCGTCTTTGATTTCGGCGGTCATTATATTGCCGTCGGTATCTGTATTTAACAAACAATCTCCGCTGTCGGTTTTAATTTTGTAAGTACGGCAGTTGTCGTTATTTGACAGCATTTCATCTCTTCCCTGCGACACTCCGTTCATAATCGATCTTACAAGACTCGGAAAACTGTTTTGCGGCAAATATGCTTCATCGGCGCTGCAAACAAGCTCTTCTCTCGACATTTCAAGCTCACCGCTTTTATAATAAAATCCGATTCCCTCAAGCTCTTTCGGACTGCCTATACTTATATATGTTAATCCCTGCCTGTTATTGCTGACGCTTCCGCCATACTGAGAGTTGCGGTAGCTTGCTTTGAACTCGGCCGTAAAATCAGTTTTTATATCATAATCTTCTGAGTATGAATTACAGCCGCACAACAATATCAAAAGCAAAAAATTAAAGACACATAATGTATTAAATGCCCATTTTGTCATAAAATTCCTCCATAGGTTATTTAATACATTATATGCCCTTTATGTTTTCAAAATTACGGCAAACAAGCCGTTTAGCCGTATATTAAAATCCGCACTTTCTGTAAGCCGTACTGATTTCGTCAATTAAATCTGTCGGAAGCATTGAGATTTTTCCAAACTTTTCGGCGGCAATATCGCCCGCAAGCCCGTGCAAATACACAGCCGCTGCCGCCGAGTCACAGGGGTTTGCTCCTTGTGCAAGCAATGCCGCAGTCATTCCCGCAAGCACATCGCCGCTGCCTCCCGTTGCCATTCCCGAATTTCCCGTTCGGTTAATAAGCACTCTGCCGTCAGGTGACGCAATAATCGTTCCTGCCCCTTTAAGCACAGTAACAACACCGTAATTTTCTGAAAAATCAACCGCTGTTTTAACCCTGTTTCGGTTTATCTCCTGAGCGTTGGTTCCAACCAGCCTTGCCATTTCACCCGGGTGAGGTGTGATTATTATTTCAGACCTTTTGTTTTTTAAAACATCGGGGTTTTCCGCAATACAGTTGAGCCCGTCCGCATCAAGCACAATCGGAGTTTCACAATTTTTGATAAAATCGTCAACAATCTGTTTTGTATCGTCGCACACAGACAACCCGCAGCCGATAAGAACGGCGCTTGAACGGCTTGCTTCCGTTAAAAGAAATTCAATATTAGATTTGCTTAATTTTCCGTCAGCTGTCTGATTGAGAGGAAAAAACACGCTCTCATATAATTGACTCGCCATAATCGAATAAATGCTTTTAACAACAGCGCATTTCAATAAACCGATACCGCACCTAAGCGACGCCTTTCCTGCCATAACTGCGGCTCCCGCCATACCGTAGCAACCGCAAATCATCAAAAGCGAGCCGAGCATTCCTTTATTTGCATCGTCACTACGGCGATAAACGGCTTTTTTAACAATATTTCTGTCCGTCTGTTCCATAATAAATCAACCTGCGTTTCTGTTATAAAACAGCTTGAGCACTATATCCTTGTTCAAATGTTTTTTCATTCCCTGAAGTATCTGTTCATTGGGAGTAAAAATTAACAGACATCTGCCGAACGCCGCACTGTTGTACACGGCATAATAGTTTTCGCTTTTCTCATCAATATCTCGGGCAGCTTCAAATCTTTTTGAAAACCGCATTGCTTCAACGGACTTTGCTCCCTTTTCAAGTTTTTCAATTTCTCTTATCGGGACTTTGCAAATGCATTTTCTTTTTCTGAGAGAAATTATCTTTGAAACATCAAGCTCGTCTCCCGAAACCGAGTATTCATACTCCACTCTTTGAGAGGTTATTATGTACCATACGACATAAATTCCGATTATAAACACAAAAAGTCCGACGTAAAACAAATACGCAAATTTTAATGCGACAGCAAGATAAGAAAAAACTATCGGAGCTGCAATCAGCAGAAAAATTGATATTATTTTAATAAACAAATTTATCGGTTTATTCACTCTTTTTACAACCTGTTCGTTAAAACCTTCCAATTTAAAATCTCCTTTTTTAAAACTAATACAATCATAACATAAAGCTAAACTGTTTTCAATACATTAATACCGAAAGCAAGGAATCGTGCGCCGGGTCTTTTACTTAATAATTTGATGTGATATAATATTTAAAACTTTATGAGGATAAGTGTGTATGGAAATTATTTATTCGGATAAAAACATAGCTGTTTGTATTAAGCCCGTCGGTGTTGACTCGGAAAAGCAAATGCCCGATCTTATCAAAGCTAATTTAGGGGGCGAAGTATACACCGTTCACAGACTTGACAAAAATGTAGGAGGTGTTATGGTGTATGCCCGCAGCAGGCAAGCTGCTTCACAGCTGTCAAAAGCTATACAAAGCGGCTCCGTAATAAAAGAATATGTTGCGATTGTACACGGCACACCGCCCGAAAAGGGCGACTGGGAAGATTTGCTTTTTAAAGATTCAAACAAAAACAAAGTCTTTGTTGTAAAGCGTATGAGAAAAGGCGTAAAACACGCAAGACTTGAATATGTGAGGATAAGCGATGGAGAATTTTCTCTTGTCAGAATAAGACTTCACACGGGAAGGAGCCACCAGATTCGTGTGCAATTTTCAAGCAGAGGGTATCCGCTTGTCGGAGATCGAAAATACGGAGCAAAAGACAATGAAAAATCACCTATGCTTTATTCATGTAAAATAACATTTCCTTACAACGGACAATCTGCTTGCTTTGAAGCTTTGCCCGACTGGAAAGCAATACAAAATAAAAAAATCAAATGTCTTAACACTCGGTTTGGGCAGACAAATTGATATTGTAAATCTTCTCTGCCTACCGTTTTGAGCAATTTTATATATAAAAATTCAACGGGTACACTGCTGTGTACCCGTTTATCATAAGCCTTTTAATATTGTCTGTATTGAAAAGCTTATTACTTCATGCTGTTTTCGTAAGACTCGATCATCTTTTTAACCATCTGTCCGCCGACCGAACCTGCTTCTCTTGAAGTAATGTCGCCGTTGTAACCCTGCTTGAGGT
>CALYBP010000071.1 GCA_944415425.1 uncultured Ruminococcus sp.
GAGAACAATAGAAGATACTGCCGACAACAATTCATATTGGAACCGCTGCGTATTTTCAAAAGAAAAAACGATTGACACAAACAGATACACGGCAAAAAACAATATGGGAATACTGAATATTTTTGCTTCTTCCTATTCACAATTACTTAAAACGGATTCTAACGGAAATGAAACGATAATATATGATGTCGGAACAACTCAAACAGCACAAACTGTTTTATTTATCATAGCTGTTTTAATTTTTGCCGCAATTGTTACAGCCTTGGTAATACGACAGTTTTTGAGAGCAAAAAGGCAGTAAAAACCGTTGTCAAACGGGATGGTGTTATATGAAAAAACAAATAGACGAGATTATGAATATGCTTGATTGGAATAACGATATATCAATTCAAAAAGAAGGGTTACTGCTTGCCGGCCAAATTGAAAATTTGGATGTTTTTATACAATCGAATAAATTCGGCAATAAGGCGGTTTGGGAAAACTGTGCTAAAATTCTTTCGCAAAAAAGTGATAAGCAATTAGAACCATATTTAATTAAATTATTGGAATGGTTACAAGACATTAATTGGCCAGGTGCATTAATAATACTGAATCGCTTGAAATGTTACAAAGGCAAAGCCTTGAAACCTTGTTTGGAATATGTGATAAATAAAACAACTAATAATGAAAACGATTTAATGTGGTTGGATTATTTATCTGAATTGCTTGATAACAGAGATTTGATTAGTAGTTTATCAAGGCGACATTTATCCGTTTTGAAAAGCCGTTATCATAACCGTTGATATTGGTATGAACAATAATTTAGAATGTGATCTTTATTTAAATGTATTTCTCGGACTTTATTGCGTAGTATGTTTTTAATCTTTTATGACAAATCATTAAGGCCGTAATCGGAATAAAAAAGTTTAATAACTGAAAATGACATAAATGTTCCTGAATTATATTAAGTCTGAGAATTTCTTAAAGAGGAAAGTGTAAATATTTTATGGTAAATAAAGATAATATTATTTCTTTTTTAAATTATAATTATACTGCGTTTAGCAAAAAGCAACGCGTTTTCAGAATATTTTGGCTTTGGATTTTAAGTGTACTGTGCTCTATCGTGCAGGTGCCTATTGCTTTAAAATGCGCAGTGTTACTGCTCGGTTTTGTAATAAGCTCAATATTTATTGTTTTGACAGCAAAGTTTTCAAAAAATAAAGTGTCCCGATATTTGTGCGACGGTCTGTTCTGTTTATACATCGCAATAATGCTTAACATAGCTTCCTGCGGATTTTTATCACTTTTTATTAACATAAACGGGATTTTATATCTTATATTTTTATTGCTTTTAGTTTTATGTGTTTGTGTTTTTTCGGTGTTAGTGTTTCATAATATAAAATCAGATAAGTACAGTATCAATAACAGCGTAAAAACCCTAATGATTTTTCCTTTACTGGGAAGTATGTGCGGATTTATCTTTGCAAAAATATTTTTACAAAATATCGATAAGCAAAATGCTGTTTTGATATTATCAATAATTCTGTTATTTTTATCCCTAATAATAAGTATAGGAAGTCTTAATTTACTAAAAGTATTTTTACTGCTATATTTAAAAAAGTCGAGTGCCTCGACACGCAATTCGAGCAGACAGGTTGATATTATCAAACCTTCTCTGCCCGACCGTTTTCGAGCAGTTTCCTATAAAGTAAAAAAGTCTGAAAAAAACATTGTTGAAAAATAAAGCTAACGGGAATACAGGGCAAAGACAATAATGGATATTATAATACTGAATCTGTATATTTTGCGGCGGAGAAATAGTTATGAGAATCATTAAAGCTGTTATACTTTTTCTAATCATTCTTCTCACCGCTTTAATGTGTTCGTGCAACAGCGATGAGAGTAAGTTGTATTATAACAATGATGTACATTATTCAGAGCTGATTTCTGCAACATATTCATATGACAAATTTGCTGAATTCGGAAAAACGGCAACTTATAATAATGTCTGTTTTGATGATTTCAAAGCGTTATATAAACCGGAATGTATCAGACAAACATTTCAAGGATATTATGTTGTTATAAAATTGGATAACAATATGACAGGATTTGCATTTTTTGACGGAAGCAATCAGTTAGTAAACACATTAACTGCTTCCGGTTTTAAAGACAGCAGTGAATTTGATTTCATAAAAAATAATGTCACTAAAAAAATCAAATAAATGATTTTGACCGAAATTACTTTTCTATGCCCGTTTCCTCTGTTGATGCTGATTGTCATATCACCGTTGATGGAATGATAGTAATAAAATACAGCAGAAAAATGAATGCATATGAAGAATCGCAATACAATCCAACCGTAGAATCTATGGAATTCTATAATGATAATAAAATTATCACAAATTCAGATAACTGTTTTATCAAGAATACCCCGTATATTTTATCAATAGATAAAAATATGCCAGACAGCTCTGTGCTTAAATGAAATCTTAAATTTGGCGGCATTGCATTAGAAAAAACTCAGTTATACGGTATGGCTGTTGCCGCTTTGTTGTTTTTAATCTGCATCAAGCGTTGGCTGAGCAAAAACGGTTTGAATTTTAATGAAGGAATTTAGGGTAATAACAGCGTTGTTTGTGATTGTGCTGTTATTGATTTTGGATGTTCAATTTATAACGAAATTTTAAATTAACGGATTAGTGATACTATATGTTTTATAATATTAATTTTTTGTTGCCTAACACTTACGATAGTTTCTTTTATAAAATAATCAATAATACTGACTTGTGCAGCGAATTTTTTTATTTTGAAGGGACCGAAATAATTACCGAAAATCTAAAAGAGTTAGATTTAGATAACAAAGTTTATTCTTACGGTGAAATAAAAGATGTATTATCGCAAAAGCAATATATTGTATTTCTGAAATGCAGTATTTTCTCCAAAAGAAATAACCCGAGCGACCGTTACCCTTCATCATTAGATGAATTTTTGAAATCACAAATTAACACAATGGTGTTTATTACAGATGTTCAATTTGTTAATGTAATAACAAAGGACAAGCTAATTTATAAACAAGTGCTCAGTAATGCGAGCAATCACAATTTTTCGGATTTAACGGTTCACATAAACAGTATCGGAGATAACTTTTTTGATTTTAAATAGGGAATAATACTGTCCTATATCTTTAAATTCATAAAAATTACATTCTAATAAGAGGACAATCCTATGTACGGCATATTATTTAGAACAAACAGAGCTGATAACATTTTAAAAACCATATTTAATAATGTTAACTTAAGAAAATTTGAATGGTATAACATACCGGAGCAAACTGAGTCGTATGAAATCCCTATGCATACAACACTATTGAGTCAAAGGTGTTACAGTAGTTCGGATTTTTCAAAATGCATTGCAAAAAACATTTTATTGTCTTTTTAAAGATGCAGGCATATTTAGAACCTGAAAATTTTAAGGAAATCATTGCTTTAGATGACTTCAATAAAAGTAAATGCAGATTGATATTGTTAATATATGATTGTGAATACGTTGAAGTCTATGCTAAAGATAAAAACATAATTCAATCTGTTTATAGTAATGCGATTAACAATAATTTTTCCGATATAAAGTTATTAAAAGATTCCGGTATTACAAGAAAAACATTTTGTATATTATAAGACAAGTTTCATCAGACTGATTAGATGTTTAAGGAGAAAGTTATGAGGATAAACAAGACCCTGTTAATAACAAATATTGCGCTGCTTTGCTTTACTCTTGTGCTGTATGCGGCGGCGTCGGTATGCAATGGTATTTTCGGATTATATAATTTTACTTCAAATATTATTTTGTGTTTATCGGCAGCCGCGGCAGCTGTCGGTTCGGCAATTTATCTTAACAGAAAAAGTGTTTACAAAAGCGGCGTGAGCACGGTAAATTTGATTGTATCAACAGTATTTCTGTCAATTGTGCTTATTGTATATTTTCTTCCTTTTTGGGGATTTTGGGAAAGCCGCGGAATAAACAACAGCATTTGCTTTATAATGTCGTCTGCCTTCGGCACCGAATTTTTTTTAACAATAGCCGGACTTTCAAAAGCAAGATCCGACTTTAAAAACAGTATCAAGAGTATTAATTCTCTTAAACATTCCTTTGATATTTTTAAATTACTTTACATATTTTTTAAAACTTTTGCGGTTTTTATTTTCGCTGGGGCAATCATTGTTTCAATAGCTGACTGCTTTTTTCACTTTATCGATTTAAGCAAAATGTTCAGCGCCTTTTCCGATTTGGATTTACATATCACCGTGCTGGGGCATAGAATAAGATGATTTATTTTTCAGCGGAAATCTAAGGAGGTTTTATTTATGAAACACAGCAAAAAAACTATGATTTCGGCAGGACTTTTGCTGATATGCACGATAGTTATATTATCCTCGTGTGCGCTGCATTCCGAAAACTCAGGCGAAGAAGATAAAAGCACAAACATTGATTCTTCCTCTGCTTCACAAGCTCAATACGAAATATCGGAACAGCCGGTCTGCGACAGCGGAGAAACTGACGAAGCAAGCCTGCTTATCCCTCGGCTTGAGTCGGATAAAGAGGATTTTACCGAGGTGAATAATCTGATATTTCAGCAGGTGTGCGCTTATTTTTCGCAGTTTGATATAAGCGGTCTAAAAATGACCGATGATTTTCCGTCAAACTCAGAAAGCGAAAACATCGGACAAACTTCCTTAAACGGAGAATATGAGATTAAATATAACGATGACAAGAAACTCTCTTTTGTTGTGCTTGGTATTTTAAATAATAAAACCGCCGCTCATCCTGCTCATTATTCATTCGGCGTAAATATTGATCTGCAAAATTCACAGGTGATCAATATAAAATCAATGTATAATTTTAATGATGATTTCTGCGAAATACTTTACTCTGACAGGGAACGTCTGCTTGTTGATTCAGAACAAAAAGATGCCGTAGTTTTGTATTTAGATATACAAAAAATCCGCGAGTGTTT
>CALYBP010000072.1 GCA_944415425.1 uncultured Ruminococcus sp.
AAAACACAGCCGCAATAATTTTGTCTGTACAAATCATATTTCTTTGACAGAATAATAGAGCGTTTGTAGCCTTCACGTTTTTTAAAATCGCTGAAAAGCCATTTTACTCCGTAACGCTTTGAAAGCTCATCCCCTATTGAATTTATAACCTGAGCGTTTTTCAAGGGACTTATAGTAAGCGTGGTTGAAAAATAATCGCAGTCAAGTTTTTTTGCCATTACTGCCGATTTTTCAAGCCTGAGCGCAAAGCATTTCTCACAGCGTTTTCCGCCCTCCGGCTCGTTTTCAAGGCCTTTTACCGCCTTAAAAAAATCCTGCGTATTATACTCACCATCAATGATAGTTACGGGATTTTTAAACTCCATAAGAGAGATAAGCCTTTTCTCCTCTTGCAGCCTGTATTCATATTCTTCTTTTAAAGAAATATTAGGATTGTAATATAAAATAATTATCTCAAAATACTGTGACAGATATTCAAGGCAATAGCTTGAACAGGGTGCACAGCACGCATGAAGCAGAAGTTTAGGCACAACACCTTTTAAAGCGTTTTCTTCTATTGTTTGATCAAGTAATTTTTGATAGTTTATCTTATTCATAGCAGTTTATAATGAAATAATATAATCAAAAAGCTCTTTTGCATCCGACGCGACAAATTCAGCGCCCGCTTTTAAAAGCTCTGACTTGCCCCTAAATCCCCACTCAACTCCCGCCATTTTAACATTTGCGTTTTTAGCGGTATACACATCTACATCACTATCGCCTATATAGATACATTCGTCATTAGAGATATTGTGTTTGTTTAGTATTGCCGTCAAAGCCGCTTTATCCGGTTTAGGCTTGTATTCGCTTTTTTTGCCCCACGCCTCTGTAAATTTGTATTCGGGATAGACTCTGTTTAGTATCTGTCCTACAAATTCGTCAGGTTTATTTGACAGCACAGCCGTTTTTATGTCCTTTTCATCAAGACTTTTTAAAAGCCACGCACATCCCTCATAATCAGCCGTATTATCATTGCAATGTATTTTATATTCGCTGTTAAAGGTATCCGAGACAATTTTCAACTTTTCGGGGTCATCTGCGTAGCTGCCCATGGCACGCTTTATAAGCATCTCTCGGCCGTTACCTACATAGTGTTTGTAATTTTCAATAGGCTTTTCGTCAAGACCTGCCTTCTTCAGTCCTTTATTTACGCTTTGCGCAAGGTCGGTAAGTGAATTTACAAGCGTTCCGTCAAGGTCAAAAATAACCATTTTAATCATATTATCAGTTTAGTCCTTTCTCCTGTTCAAAGATAATAGCTCTGCACGGTGCGGCCTCAAGACCTCCGAGCTTTAAGGGGAATGCGCATAAATCGTATTCTCCGTCGTCAATAGCTGACAAATTCAGATTTTCAAGGATAGCAATCCCCGCCCTGGCAAGCTCTCGATGTGTTTTGTCCTCGTCAAACTCAGGCGCTATGGACTGAGCATCGGTCCCGACAAGCACAACTCTGCTCTCAGCCAACACTATTGCAGCCGAATGAGAAACAAAGGTTTTTCCTTCCCCGTGAAAAAGCACTCGTCTTTTGCAGTAAGGAAGCAGTCGTTCCATATCCTCACCTGTAAGTATTCCGTTTACTGAAATAACCGTACATTTTCCGTAAAATGTATTTAGTCTGATTTTATCAACCGGACTGCCCTGCTCAAAATAATGCAGCGGGGCATCTATATGAGTTCCCGAATGAACAGACATCGAAAGCAGCGACAGGTTATATTCATCACCGTTTTCGATACTCTTAATATTTTTAATTTTTGTTTCGGGATCCGAATCATATACAGGTGTTGTCAAAGTATCCCGTGAAATATCGTGAATTATCAAAGCTGTTCATCTCCGTTTCTATACCCTGAATCATATTTTACCACATAAAAGGCCGCTTTGTACAGGGAAATATTAAAATTAAGCAAAAGTCAGATTCCTTGACACGCAATTCGAGCAGACCTTCTGATATTATCATTCTTCTCTGTCAGACAATTTTTGAGCAGTATATATAAAGTAAGTAAAAAAATAAGCCTCACCGAAGTGAGGCTTAGATCAGCTTTTTAATTTACATGGCATCTGCTACATATTCAACACCGACATTAGCAGTATTTGTGTATCCGCCAACGATGTATTTCTGAATGTATGTAACATCAACGATAGAAACTCTGCCGTCGCCGTTTACATCGGCAAGATAGTTAGTCATACTTGCAGTAGTATCAACATATTCCAAAGCAAGCTTCTGAACTGCAGTAGCATCGCTGATATCAATTACGCCGTCACCGTTCATATCACCAAATACATACTTAACCTCAGGCTCAGTTGTGGGCTCTGTGGGCTCAGTTGTAGGCTCTGTGGGCTCAGTTGTGGGCTCTGTGGGCTCAGTTGTAGGTTCTGTTGTAGGCTCAGTTGTGGGCTCAGTCGTAGGCTCTGTTGTAGGCTCAGTTGTGGGCTCTGTTGTAGGAATTGTAGGCTCTACGCCAAGGAGACCGGCAATTGTTTCAAGTGAAGCAGTATTTGGATAAGCCTCGGGATCAGCAAGTTCCTCTGCAAAATCATTTGCATACTGAACAAAAGCGTCAGCAGGATTTACACCGAGTTCCTGGCAGTCGGCCTGAACAAGCTCAGGTGTAATAATATTTGCATTCATAACTGCATAATCGTGAAGGAAGTTTGATACTACCTGTGCTTTTGGCTGATAGAACGGGAAATATGTTCCTGAGATCTTACCTGTTGAAGTAATTACAGCTTTGGGACCAAACTTATCAGAATTATTTCTCCAAGCGGCGCCGAAGCTAACCTTTGTAGAATCTACCGGGTTCTCAATCATCTCACCTGTTACATACATTGTATCGCCAAGGCAATCTACGCCGAATGTCATATCGCATGTCTGATGAACACCCTTGTTTGTGTCAATAGTAGAGAAAATTATGAGGTAATCTGAACCTGCCTTAATCTCGCCTACCTTAGTTGTATCAAAATAGTAGAGACCTGTCTCAGCGTCTTTTTTACAAAGCTCTGACTTTGACTGCCATGAAGCAGGTGTGATAGGGTCGGGTCCGTAAACATTATCGATGTGACAGTAAACCGACTTTGTTTCTCCCCACTCCTCAAGTGTTGGAACTTCAAAATAAACATTTGTGTCTGTATCAGCTGCTGAAGCAGAGAAAATTGTAAAACCTGTAAAACAGGAAGCTGCCATTAATACTGCAAGAGCGATGCTGATAATCTTTGATGATTTTTTCATCGTTAATTCCTCCTTTTTGATTACTCGAAATTTGAGCAATTACATTATATATCAAATTAAACATTTTTACAAGTACTTTTTAGGAAATATAGTTAATTTTTTTAAAATAATTTAGGCTATATTTCCCTTACCGATTATGAAAGCCTAAAACCCTTGACACACACGGAAAATAATTGTATTATCTGTATTGTATATATGTTTTGATGTGAAATGAGGTTGAATTTATGAGAAACACCGATAAAACTATGGATAAAATCGTTGCCCTTTGCAAAGGCAGAGGTTTTGTTTATCCCGGATCTGAAATTTACGGAGGTCTTGCAAACACGTGGGATTACGGTCCTTTGGGAATGGCGCTGAAAAACAACATTAAGCAAGCGTGGCTCAAAAAATTTGTCCAGGAAAACAAATATAATGTTGGCCTTGACTCTGCAATTCTTATGAATCCGCAAACATGGGTAGCATCGGGACACCTCGGCGGATTTTCAGACCCCCTTATGGACTGTAAGGAATGTAAAACACGCCACCGTGCAGATGATCTTATTGAGAATTTTGACGGCACAAATGTCGCAGGCTGGACTAACGAGCAGATGATGGATTATATCAAAGAAAAATCTATCCCCTGCCCTAACTGCGGAAAGCATAATTTTACTGACATCCGTCAGTTCAACCTTATGTTTAAAACTTTCCAGGGTGTTACCGAGGACAGCAAAAACGAAATTTATCTGCGCCCCGAAACTGCTCAGGGTATATTTGTAAACTTCTCTAATATTCAGAGAACAAGCCGTAAAAAGATTCCGTTTGGTGTTGCACAGATAGGCAAGAGCTTTAGAAACGAAATTACGCCCGGCAATTTTATTTTCCGTGTGCGTGAATTTGAGCAGATGGAGCTTGAATTCTTCTGCAAACCCGGCACGGACCTTGAATGGTTTGAATATTGGAGAGCTTTCTGCCGTGACTTTTTGTATTCGCTTAACATTAAAGAGGAAAATCTCCGCCTGCGCGACCACTCAGCTGAGGAGCTTTGCTTCTACTCAAAGGCTACTACTGACTTTGAATATCTCTTCCCGTTCGGTTGGGGTGAGCTTTGGGGCGTTGCAGACAGAACAGACTACGACCTCACACAACACAGCAAAACCTGCGGCAAGCCTATTGAATATTTTGATCAGACTACAAACGAAAAATATATTCCGTATGTTATTGAGCCGTCTTTGGGTGTTGAGCGTTTGTTCCTTGCTATTGTTGTTGAAGCGTACGACGAGGAACAAATTGATGAAAAGGATACAAGAGTTGTTTTGCACCTGCACCCCGCTCTTGCCCCGTTTAAGGCAGCCGTTCTTCCTCTTTCCAAAAAGCTTAATGAAAAAGCTGAGGAAGTATACGAAATGCTCACAAAGGATTTTATGGTCGACTATGACGATGCAGGCTCTATCGGTAAACGTTACAGACGACAGGATGAAATCGGCACGCCTTTCTGCATAACATACGACTTTGATTCAGTTGATGACGGATGTGTTACTGTACGTGACCGTGACACTATGCAACAGGAAAGAATTTCAATTGATCAGCTTAAAAATTATATTGAAGAAAAAATAAAATTTTAGTATCTCTATTGAAAATTGATTTTACTGATACTATAAAGCCGGGACGATTATTAAACCGTCCCGGCTGTTTTTAAATATTTAATTTTGAGAATGTCCGAAATATTTATCATCACTCGTTTTCGG
>CALYBP010000073.1 GCA_944415425.1 uncultured Ruminococcus sp.
GTCCTGACGAGGGATACGGATTTTCTTATCCGAAAAATCGGATCATATGTAGCGTAAGTTCACATGATTTTGACATAGTGATATGATTCTTTTTATTAATTAAACAAGGGCTTAATTTCTTCAACATCAATATATAATTCAGAAAAATCAAAAATACTGCAATTTATCGTTTTCTTTACTTTTTGTTCTTTGAGGATCTTATCAAGCTCAACTATTGCACTTTCACCGCTTTTAATCGCATCGTCGGTTTGGCAAATTCCATTTGACGAAAGTTGAAAGCTCTTGCCCGTGTCCGTCACAAGTGTAAGCTGAGGAAAGTCGTCATTTATGTCAACAACGTATTCCTTAATGTGATCATATGTATATGTATCACCCCATGGATTAAAAAAAGATGTTTTTGTGATACAGGTATCGTACACCGCCGTTCTGCCTGTTGTGTATATATAAAAATTTATCCCGTTTAACAATATAAAAACTACGGCAATAATTGCAACGGCTTTACCAAAAGAAAAATCATTTTTTTCTCCGCTTAGCCTGCGTTCAATCTCTTTCTCGTGGGATTCTGGGCTGTCATCGACCAATGATTCAAATGATTCTTCCGCTTTTCTGTTTTCATAATCGGTTTTTGTGTCCCCGTCAAAAAGTATAGCAAAAGAATCAGCGGCAAAATTATCGGTATTTTTAATTTTTAAAAGCGCTCTTATTCCCTGTTCAGCTGCACTGAGCGCCAAAAAGAGAATAACAAAAATTTGAAGCCACACAATTAAAAAACCTATTTCCTCCCATAAAAAATTATCTGTAAGGAGTACAAATTCAGGTTTATCATAAACAAGATTTAACCCGGTCGATGTTATTAAGGCTGACAAAAACAATCCTCCGGCAGCTGACAAAATCAATCTCAGAAATCCTGTTACGCCAAACCGCTTTAATCTTGACCATGAATTATAAATGTCATTTTTGTACTTTTTTACGGCATTCCTTAGCATAAATATCCCCTTAAAAAATTACGATATAACCAAGTATAATATGATTATATCGTAAAATCAACAAATTCTTTATTATATCAAAATTTTCAGGAAAATATTTTAAATAATCTATATTAAAGTTTTAATTTAGGCTTACTCAAATTAATGACAAAAAGCTTATCTTCCTGCGCTTTTGCGGCGGCACAGAATCAACTTTATTTTTCCCTAAGCAAAACGGTAAGGTCAATTTTTTCCGAGCGTTTAACCGCTTTTCTGCATACAAAAAACAACACGGCGGAAAAGAACAGAAAAATCACTAAAATTTCAGCAATCGTGATATTCACATTCATTGCCATAATGGTGTTTCCCACAAGCGAATCAAGAAAAGGATTTACGGCAAAAACGCAGATTAATACTGACGCCGCAGCGCCCAATATGATAGATAATGAGCCGAAGAGCAAATGCTCGGAAAAGAGTATATAAAATATATGTCTTGATTTATAGCCGAGCGAACGATATAATGCAAGCTCCTCGGTTCTGTTGTCAACATTGTTTTTTAAAAACAGGAAAAAGCCGATAACAACCAAGGCTAAGAATGATATAAGCGACGCAATCAAAATATAGAGAGCAACATTAAACGAATCCGCGTCAAAGCTCAGACTTTCTTTGTAAGCAACACAGTAATCGGAAACTTCGCTCAATGCGCTGTCGGTATTTTTGGCATCGTCAATCAGTATTTTGTAAGACTTGTCGGAAGAAATAGAAACATACCCCTGCTGTGGGCTGTTTAATACCGCCTCGTTATAATCCAATAAATCCTGACGGGGGATAAGGATCTCCTTGCCTGTAAAAATCGGGTCCGATGTATCGTAAGTTCCCACGATTTTTGCCCTGTGTTCATTGCTGCATTCATCTGAAAAAACAAGTGTTTTCCCGATTAAATCACCGCCGTTTATTTCGACAATTTTGTGTTCACTTTCGTTAAAATCACTTATCGTTTCGGGAACAACAGCAACCTGCGTTTCGCTCTCATCAAAGATTTTTCCGTTTGTAATCGTCGGAGTAAATCCGCGGTGAATATACGATAAATTGTACTCACTAAACAGCACTCCCGATTCTTCCGAAACGGCAAGCGGTGCAGGCACCTGATACATATCGACAACATGCTCTGTATTTTTAACATTAATAATTACATCATTTATTTCATCATCAGACATATTTTTTCCGAATTGTGCGGTAAGTTCTCGGTTTAAAATATGATTATTAATTTTATTATCTATGTTATATTTCAACGGTGAAATAATACCCACGGATATTAAAACAAGAATCGTTGCAAGCGTTGTAAAAACGCAGTAAAACGATACGGTAAGCTTTTCCGATGATACATATGACCTTATGAGCATATTAAGATTTTTATTGTTCATTTTAATTTTCACTCAAAACTCCGTCTTTCATAATGCAAATTCTGTCGGCAAAATCCATTACAGCTTCGTTGTGGCTGACAACCAACACACCTTTGCCTGAATCCGAGAGCTTTTTAAGCTCCTCAAAAATCATAATCTCATTTTTGCTGTCAAGATTGCCCGTCGGTTCATCAGCAAGAATAAAGTCGGGATCGTTAGCCATTGCTCTTGCAATCGCCGCTCTTTGCTGTTCACCGCCCGAAAGCTCAGACGGATAGTGGTCAATACGGTGTGAAAGCCCCACGGTTTCTACAAGCTCTTCCGCCCTTTTCTTCATTTCTGCCCTGTTTTTAAACTCATTGTTTATAAGCATCGGTACCATTATGTTTTCATACACCTTTAAATGAGAATTAAGGTGAAAAGACTGAAACACAAACCCCAGCGTTTTCATTCTTATGTCGGCAAGCTTATTTTTGTCAAGTTCCGACACATATTCGCCGTTAATAAGAACCTCTCCCGATGTGCAGGAATCAAGCAGTCCCGCAATCTGAAGCAGTGTGCTTTTTCCGCTGCCCGACTGACCCATTACCGCAACAAATTCACCCTGATTTACGGTGAAAGATACATTGTTAAGGGCACAAACATCTTTGTTATACAGTTTTGAAACATTTTTTAACTCTATTGTTTTCATTTTTATCCCCCAAAAAGATTACATATTGTTCATTGCGTCTTTGGGCTGAATTTTTGTAAGCCTTTTCAATGCAATTAACTGACAAACAAACGGAATTAAAACAGATATTGCAAGAGAAACACAAAGATATGTCAAAAACATTTTCCAATCAATTATATATACAAGGGTTTGATAAGAGCCGTGTTTGAAAATATGATTAGTGATTGCGACTAATACAGCCGAAAAAGAGCCTCCTATCAGGAAAGCTATCAGCGTCAGTGAAAACTGTTCATAGCACAGGCAAGTAAATATCTGCCTGTTTTTGTATCCAACGGCCTTTAATAAACCAATATAGCTTTTTCTTTCGTTAAATGATGTTATCGAAAATTGCACAAGCATAATAACAGCTAAGATAAATAATGCAAAAATTAATAATGTACCTGCTGTACTGAAAAGATTTGCCATTATAATTGTACTTTCATGGATTGTCCAGTTGGTGGAGTTTGCTATGCTGTAACCCATAGAGTTCACCTGATTAAACACATAGGATGAATTTACGATTTCATCAACTATAACAACATAGTTGTGCAAAGACGGATTGTTCCACCAATTCACAATCATACTATCATCAGATAAATCAATTCCAGCCGATTCAAAAGCCATTTCCATCATCTTTATTCCGGTTTCCCTTGAAACATATATATCTTTAAAGAAACCCGATTTTGAAGGAGTACAGTAATAAGTTCCTATAATTTTCAGTTTGTATTCAGGAGACGGAATTTCAGCCCATTCGTTGCCTAAAGCACCATCTATATTGTAATTATATAAAAATTCTAAGTTATTATTGTAACCCTTCACTGTAATTGTTTTTCCGATTAAGCTTGTTCCGTCGATATAATCGAGATTTTCGGGTTTTATATCATCATATTCAAAAGGATAGAACAGGCTTGGCACTATGCAGCTAAATTCAGGAGAATCTTCAAGGCTTTCGCCTGCAATAACCTCCTTTTTTTCATGTTCGGTCAAACCACACACATAAACCGTGGATTTTTTATCTTTTATATTTTTGTCGTTAATGTTCAAAGTTTCGTTTTCGCTGTTAATATCTAAAATATCAAACAAGCATGTGTCACCGATTCCTGTTGTATCATCTACAAACTCAACATGTTCAACATTAGAAATTGCTTTAACTGCATCATCTGTAATCGGCAAAAGCCAAGGCTCCAAAGACATTGATCTTGCTTTTAAGTCGTTTTTATAATTATCCATTGCATTTTGTGTTACTGCCGTAAAGCAGGATATAACAGTTAAAGCTATTACAAGCATGCACATTAATACAACAATCAAACTACTTTTTTGGTTTCCTCTTGTATTTGCTTTTGCTAAAAATCTTATATATGAATGTTTCATATGTATAACTCCAAAAATAGCCCATAGGGCTGTCAAAATTTATTATGACAGCCCTAATATTATTTAGTATGTTCTTAACAGTGTAGCTGTTGTTCTAAATCCACCGTTACTGACATTTTGATATTGAACATAGTATGATCCTTTTGGTAAAGCACTTCCATATGTTACAGAAATAGGTGCTGGATAATTTTTAATTAGTGTAAAAGATTTCCACCCATAGCTTTTTCCAGTGGATTCATCAACAGCCCGTGCTCTGTTATTTGATGTGCTATATCCGTCAAATATTGTTGGATAACTGCCGAAATTTTCTGACATTTTACCAGCACCACCCATACTTGTTGAGATACTGGTCATTACGCCGGGATTTGTAGCAAGAGAAACCGTATGTGTCCATTGATAGGTTTTTGCGTTTGCACTTATTGCCGCCGTACAGGAAAATGCACACGCAACTGCTAATGTGGTCAATGCCGCCCTTTTGATTTTGCTTAC
>CALYBP010000074.1 GCA_944415425.1 uncultured Ruminococcus sp.
TTTTTGCTGTCCAAGTCGCACGATGAAGCAAAAACTATAAGTATAAGAGCCATAAAAAATGCCGTTATTCTTTTCATAAAAATATTTCGTTCCTCTTATATTTTGTTTTTATATATAATACTTAAAAATAAATTCAAAATTCAACTGACTTAAATGTATAATCTATGCCACTATTAATAAATGTGCAATAGTATCTACTCAGTCAAATAAAATTCCGTTGCCGATGTTATCTGACTGATAAACAATTCTTTAGAAATGTCTCCGGCTAAGTATTTATTTACAATCTCACCGATTACTGATGAATTATAGTAAGTTTCTTCATAATCAGCGTAATTATATATCATACAGTCATCTATATTATTTATTATCTCTAAATAATCTTTTAACATTTTGGTATCGGCACTGTCTAAGGATTCTTCATCATTGTTGTTTTGCTCCGCATAAGTAATTGAATCTTCAAAAGCAACATTATTAACGGGCAGTGCCAACACATTTGTGCCGCCGAATTCTTTATTTTCACTAATACCGCACCAATATTTTTGGACATCTTCGCTTAAAACATATTCGGCAAACGCAAGAATCTTATCTTTTTTATTCGACTTATCATTTACTGCAAAACCGCACTGAACATAGGCTTCATATGTTTTATTATAATTCGGAACAATAACAGGCGTTTTTCCGCTTGAATTAATATAATAACAACACGATGACATAGACTGAATACTTCCGCCGAACATTGACTGAGGAGTACTAAACATACATACATCATTTCCGACTACACTATAATAAACATTTTCATCGGTGTTATCGTTTTTGAGCAGTTTGTAAATAAAATCCAATTCATTTGAAAATTCTTGAGATTTAAAATCAAACTCCTTATTTTGGAAATCAACATATTGATTAATAAAATAATACATAAGTCTGCTGTTTAGTTTCTTATCTCCGAATAGAGAATACTCAGAATTGTTTTTTTCGACGCCTGACCATAGTTTTTCAAAATCAAGTCTGCCTCTACTAAAATTATAATCACCCAGTATTTCCTGTGTCGTAATAAATATGTTAGGACTGTAAAAAATCGGTATTATGCATCTTTTACCGTTATATACGCCGCAGTTCATCACCGTTGGGTTATAATTTCTGAAATCAAGATCGCAATCATACTGTTTCATCATCTCGTCAATATCGGCAAAAGAATTGTTATCAATTAACTTTTCAAAAGGAAGTTTTTGGTCTAATGAAACAATATCGGGGCCTCCGCCTGTCATAATTTCGGTGGAAATCTTAGTTGTCATATCCGATTCATTTTCAAATTTGATTATTTCAATTTGATACGATTCGTCATAATTTTTAAGACAATATTTGTTATATTTTTCTATCATCTCAGTAAAAATATTATCGAAGGTACAATAATATTTCAGTTTATCGCTTTCGTCGCTTTTATTCTTTGCGCACGAAGCGAGGGAAAACAAACTTATAAATAATAGTACAGAGATTAATATGAATGAAATTGCTCGTTTCATAGTATTCACCTCTTAGTACATCACAAGCTTTTTGATTTCAGTCTAATCATTAATACGATTTATTATTTGTAATGATTTTTACTTTGTCTAAAATGTTTACTCATCAAAGTATAACCGAGTCTTATTAGTTAAATAGCTGACAAAATCATCATATTCCATAGTTTTATTTAAATAATCACTCAAAGTAGGAGCCAAAATATTTTCATAGTAGTAATAATTGTTCAGCTTGCATTTGTTGACTTTATCAATATCATCTAAGTATGACTTTAAGAATGTAGTCAGTACATCTTGATGTTCGTCATTGCTTTCAATGTATTTTTCAGCATTCTCAACATATTTTTCAAAAGCAGTATTGTTAACAGGTATATAGTTTGTTTCCAACACCATCTGCTGTTTGTAGTTCAATGAAAATTTTATAAATTCATAAGCCGATTGTTTTTTGTTTGAGTTGCTGTTAATCGCTAAAAAAGAACCTACATAACTGTCAAAAAAATTACTATCGCTTGAGAAACTTAAAATTTTCGGAGTCATATTATATTCAAAAAATCCATCTGCCTCCGCAACCGAAACATATTGGTTACCGCTAAAATATTCGCTTCCTAAAAACAAAAGATTACCGTCAGCCATTTCTTGAAATGCATCATAATTTTCGTCAACCTCACAGGTAATATATGATTTCTCAATAGATGAAAAAGTATTCTCAAATTCAGGGGTTTCAAAATTAAATTTTTCTCCCTTATTATCGACCTCTTCCTCTATAAATTTTTCAAAGAATAAAGTATGCGGTAAACTTGTACATTTGCTCTTATTTTTATCATCGTTGAGAAATACCGATAACCTTTTATCTAATGTATCAAAACAAAAACCGTCTGACATATCAATCTTATAATTAATGCAATTCTCTTGTGTAGTAACAAAAGAATTAACTAAGTATGTCAGTGGCATAAAATACTGTTTATTATCATAAACACCGGATTTTACAACGGTTTGATTATACTCACTCATAATAAATCTGTCTTCGGTCAGGTCATTTTTCATAAGTTCATTCAAGTCCGCAAACATATCATTATCAATGTATTTTTTCATATTTTGATTGTTGGTATTATAATTGTAATAAATTAAATCGGGGCCTTTCCCTGCCATCATCTCTGTCTGCAATTTAGTAAATAAGACTTCCGTATTTTCAAATTCATTAATTTTAATTTCTATATTATCTTGTGAATTATTGAAATTCTTTACCAGTGGGGATAATTCATCGTCTTTCAACAGATAAATACTCAGATGATTATTATCGATTTGTGAATTATCGTTATTTTGTGAACATCCCGATATTATGCACGAGAATAACAAGGTGCTTATCATAAGGAAAGCAAGAATACTTTTAGACAATTTTTTCATACAAATTCCCTTTGTTTAACTTATGTAATATGAAAAATTATATTAGTTCAAGTAATTTATTATTAAACGCAAGTGGTTTATCCATATTATGGATTATATTGCAAAATATGTCAAGAGTAAACATTATAAAAGTATTTTTTATTAATTTAAACAAATACCGCAAATCCATAAGATTGTAACTCTCTGCATTTTGTAAAGCCATTAATATTCGGAGCCTAATTTTAAATTTTTCTGCACGGCTTACATGAAAACAGGCAAGGTCTGTTCGCCTTGCCTGTTCTCTTTGTTCTTTTGCAAAATGAATGTATGTTGATATTTTAATCGCTTTCTTGAGTATAATATATTTTTACTTTCTGCTGTAATATCTTATGGTGGCACTTTTTCTCTTGTCACCGTGACAGGAGGCACCTAAAAGTGTTGTTGTGCAGATGCCCTTTGGCGACGAATTGCTTTTCGATAGACAAATTTATTTTTGTGTGGTATGATAATTGTAAAATAACCTATTGATAAATTGGAATTTGGAGAGCTAAATATATGATTGACTGTATTTTTTGCAAATTAATCAGCGAAAACAAAATGATGAAAGTTTATGAGGATGAGTGGACAGTAGCTTTTATGGATATAGCAAAAGACGTTGATGGACATATTTTAGCTATACCAAAAAAACATGTAAAAAACATATTGGACTGTGATGAAGAAATATTATACAAACTTATGGCTACTATAAAGAAAGTTTCAAATCATCTTGTGAATAACTGCGGTTATGATGGAGTTAATCTGTTAAATGCCAGCGGTAAAAGTGCAGGACAATCTGTTTCGCATTTTCACATTCATATTATTCCAAGAAAAAATAACGACTGTGTTGATGCATGGCCTAAATTTGACGGAGCAAAAAGGGATACAGAGATGCTTTGGGAGAAAATCAAATTAGTATAAGAAATACATAATAAATCCCAGTTTATCAAACTTACATCTTCAACCCATGTTCCTGTTATATATCATATATACTCTGCTGTAATTTATTATTTGTCCTTTGTACTTTCTGCTTGTCATCAAGTCGGAGTGATTTTCGATTATATTGCAAAGGTAGCGAAGAAGATAACGAGAGAAAGCACAGCGGTGTTGCGGTTGATTTTAATTTAATAATGAGAATACAAAACACCTTTTCCTGAATCAAAGACTGGTTCGGCAGAGGTGTTTTCTCCATATTCAAAAGGACTTGGAACGGTTTTTTCCGTATTTTGTTTTCTCTGACTTTAAGTGTGAAATAATTTTATCGTTCCTTAATACTGAGATTTTAACAGCCTCAAATCATTGTTGTCTATAAGCGAAATACTGAAGGTAAATTTGTGTTATAAAAAGGTGAGTAACTTGACCCCAATTCGAGCAGACAGGCAGATATTATCAAAACGTCCGCCCGACAATTCTTGATCAGCTTCCAATAAGTAAAAAAGGTCCGCAGAAACCTGCGAACCTTCGTGGCTCCCCCAACTGGGCTCGAACCAGTGACATCATGATTAACAGTCATGCGCTCTACCGACTGAGCTATGGAGGAATATACAATTTTCTTTGGATTTCACCAAAGATTTTTGTTAAGACTGCACAAAGAGCAATCTTTTTTGTTATTTAAGTCCCCGGTAGTGGACTTAAACAACATATTTGGTTGTTTCCTCAAACTAAGCAATAGTTTCCGGTACATTTCTGTACACTCGCACTACCGACTGAACTATGGAGGAATATACAATTTTCTTTGGGTTTCACCAAAGATTTTTGTCAAGACTGCACAAAGAGCAATCTTTTTTGTTATTTAAGTCCCCGGTAGTGGACTTAAACAACATATTTGGTTGTTTCCTCTAATTAAGCAATAGTTCCCGGTGTATTTCTGTACACCCGCACTACCGACTGAGCTATGGAGGAATATAGAGCAAAACACCCTTATGGGTGTATTGCTTTGTGTTGGCATCTCCCTATT
>CALYBP010000075.1 GCA_944415425.1 uncultured Ruminococcus sp.
ATGCTTGAAGAAAAAATAGAAAATATTAAAGATTACTTGAATGAAAATGATATTGAGTCGAAAGTCTTTCAAGAAGCATTTTTTAAATTCTATATTTCAAAAGACGATAAAAAGACTTCCAGTATAGCAACTCAGGGCATTGGTGATTCAAGCTGTGATATGTACACATATCTTGACGGAACTCCGCCCCAAAACAAAAACGAAATTGCCGTTTCGCACATAGTAGCCGATAGAATTGATGTTAAAATAGGTGATGATATAAGTGTAAATATCGGTAATGAAGTAAAAAAATACACCGTTACTGCTATATATCAAACAATGATGAATATGGGAGAAGGAGTTAGATTTTCAGAAACCGAAGACCTCGATTACAATTATATAACCGGCTGTTTCGCAATTCAGGTTTTATATACAGATAATCCTAACCAACAAACGATCAATGAAAGGAATGAACTGCTGGCTGAGAATTATCCTGAGTGCGAGCTTATGACTACAGCCGAATATGTTGACATGATGGACGGCGGAATATCCGGACAGATCGATGGAGTAAAAATCCTTATACTTTCCATAGTTATTTTTATTAATATTCTTGTTACAGTGCTAATGACCAAAAGTTTTATTACAAAAGAAAAGTGTGAAATTGCAATTCTAAAGGCAATCGGATTCAGAAACAATGCCATTGCAGCTTGGCAAGCTTTGAGAATTTGTTTGATTTTGGCAGCGTCAACAGTTGTTGGCGTACTCATCGGTTCCCCTATATCTCAATTTGTATTTTCACAAATTTCCTCAATTATGGGAGCATATAATTGTCCGATTGAGATAAACACACTTGAAACATTTTTGATATATCCGATTGGTGTACTTTTGATAACGGGAGTTTCAGCGTTTCTGTCATCGCTGAGTGTGAGAAAAATCAGTGCATCAGACACCTCAACCAATGAGTAAAAAGGAGAACTAACTTATGAATACAATACTAAAAGTAAATGAATTATGCAAAACATATATTGTCAACAAGCGTCAGAACAATGTACTGAGAAATGTGAGTTTTTCAGTAGATGAGGGTGAAATGATTGCGGTTATGGGACCATCGGGTTCGGGCAAATCAACACTTTTGTATGCTGTTTCGGGAATGGAGAAGGCAACCGCAGGCGAAGTTTTGTTTGGTGACCAAAGCATTGATAAGATGAGCGAAAAAGAACTTTCAAAGCTCAGACTTGATGAAATGGGATTTATCTTTCAGCAAATGTATATGCTTAAAAACCTTAGTTTGCTTGATAACATTATTCTTCCTGCCTGCATGTCTAAAAAGATCAAGCAAAGACGAAAGGAAGTTACCGAAAGAGGACTTGCACTTATGCACAAACTCGGCATAGCCGAGGTTGCCGACAACGACATTAATGAGGTATCGGGTGGTCAGCTTCAGAGAGCCTGTATTTGCCGAAGTATGATAAACAATCCAAAGGTTATCTTTGCTGATGAGCCGACAGGTGCTCTTAACAGAAATTCCTCCGATGAGGTTATGGAAGAACTTTTAAAAATAAATTCGGAGGGCACAACGGTTATGCTTGTAACTCACGACATAAAAGTTGCGTCCCGTTGCTCAAGAGTGCTTTATATAGTTGACGGAAACATCAGCGGAGAGTATAATTTTGATAGAGATTTTTCTGAATCAAAACTCAGAGAACGAGAAAAAATGTTAAACGGCTGGCTTATGGAAATGGGTTGGTAAATACAGAGAGGTTGTTATGACGGATATTTTGATTGTTGAGGATAACAAAGAACTCGGCGAGCTCTTGCGTGACTTTTTGGTTGCTGAAAACTATACGGTTTCAATTGCCGACAGCGGAGAAAAAGCCGTTTCTCTGTTTGAAAAATACGGTGCAAAAATCGTTGTTTTGGATATAATGTTACCTCAAATGGACGGTTTTGCTGTGTGCAAAAAACTGAGAGAAAAGTCAAATGTTCCGATTATCATGGTAAGTGCAAAAACCGAGAAAGACGATAAGCTCAACGGCTTAATTCTCGGTGCGGACGATTACATTGAAAAGCCCTATGATATTGATATAATGATAGCTAAAATCAAGGGGATATTTAAACGCAGATATTCCCTTGATGAGATAGTTGACGGTGACATAAGAATAAACAAGGCTGAAAAGTCAGCATACAAAAATGATATTTTGCTCAATTTGACATCAAAGGAATTTGAACTGCTTTTATTACTTGCAGAAAATAAAGGGAAAACACTGAGCAAGGAATTTCTTTTTTCAAACATATGGGGCAACGACAGCTTTTCGGAAACACAAACCCTTACGGTTCATATAAAATGGCTCAGACAAAAGCTTGAAAACAATCCGAAATCGCCCGAACGGATAAAAACAGTTTGGGGATTGGGGTATAAGTTTGTATGAAAAGCTATAACAAAATCTTTGCTTTTGTAATCGCAGTAATTGCAGTGTTATTTGTGGCTTCAAATGTTTTAATTATAAACAGCCAACAAACAGAATCCGATAGAGAATATAGAGTTGAAGTAAACAGGCTTGCGTTACAAATTAATGATAACGGCTACAACAGTCTTGATTTTTCCGGGAATGAGTATGTCACGAACGTTGAGAAATATTCAAATGATAATTCCGGATTTTATGATGTTTCAAACGAGTATGTCATAAGAGAAATAGACGGACAGCTTTACCGATTTGATTATGTGAGAGCCAAAGAAAACATTACTCCGTTTTTAGTTATATCAAATTTGGTTTTAGCAATAATTTCTCTAATGGTTATCGCTATTTTGATATACATAAAATTAAAAATATTAAAACCTTTTGACCGATTAAAGGAAGTACCTTTCGAGCTGTCAAAAGGTAATCTAACTGTACCGATTAAAGAAGTCAAAAACCGATTTTTCGGAAAATTTATCTGGGGCGTAGATTTGCTCCGTGACAATATCGAAAGTCAGAAACAGCGTGAACTTGATTTGCAAAAAGACAAGAGGATGCTTTTGCTCTCACTTTCACACGATATAAAAACTCCTCTGTCGGCTATAAAGTTGTATTCAAAAGCACTTTCAAGGGGACTATATAAAAGCCATGAAAAACAGCTTGAAATCGCAGAAAATATTAATGCCAAGGCGGATGAGATTGAGGGGTATATTTCGCAGATAATAACAGCATCAAAAGATGATTTTCTAAGCTTTGATGTAAATATCAGTGAATTTTATTTATCAGAGCTTATCGGCAGGATAAACGAATATTATTCCGAGAAACTGTCACTTGCAAAAATAAACTTTTCCGTTGAGCAATACAACGACTGTATGCTTAAAGGGGACATAGACAGATGTGTTGAAATCTTGCAGAATATAATTGAAAATGCCATAAAATACGGTAACGGTCAGTATATAAATATAAAGATAACTAACGAGGATGGCTGCTGTGTTGTTTCGATAGAGAACAGTGGTTGTACTCTTGCTGATGATGAACTTACTCATATTTTTGACAGTTTTCATCGAGGTACAAATTCTAAAAATATAAAGGGCAGTGGTTTAGGACTTTATATCTGCCGTCAGCTTATAACAAAAATGGGCGGAGAAATTTTTGCAGAAATAAAGCACTCTAATATTATTGTTTCAACAGTCTTTCTGAAAGCTTAATTTTTAACATTATGATTATGAGTAATAAACGCAAAGCGGCGGCTTCAAAATAAAGCCGCCGTTTATTTTTACAGTATATTTATTTATCTAAAAATCAGATAGCTCTTACTCTGATAACGCCGTCAACAGACGCAATCTTGTCTGCGTCAGCCTTGTCGGCGCCTGCAACATCAATAATTGTGTAAGCGTAGTCGCCTCTGCTCTTTGAGAGCATATTTTCAACATTGCCGCTGATCTCAGTAAGAACCTTTTTGAGAAGCTCGGGCACATTCTTGTGCATAACGCAGAAGCGTGTGTCGCCCTCGCTTGATCTTGCAAGAGAAATCGCCGGATAGTTTACAGAATTTACAATATTGCCGTTTTCGAGGTACTCCTTGACCTGGTCGCAAGCCATAACGGCACAGTTCTCCTCACTTTCAGGAGTTGAAGCACCGAGGTGCGGCATACAAATTACATTTTCTTCGCCAAGAATGTCGTCTGTACCGAAATCCGTAACATATTTCGCAACCTTGCCGCTCTTAATGCCTGCGAGAACAGCCTCTGTATTTACAAGTCCGTCACGGCTGAAGTTGAGAATGCGGACGCCGTCTTTCATCTTAGCGATAACATCTTTATTTACAAGATTTTTTGTATCATCTGTAAGCGGAACATGAATCGTGAGGTAATCGCAGTTTGTCATAACCTCTTCATTGTTCTTCATAAGCTTAACTGCGGGGTCAAGCTTGAGTGCGTTAGTAACCGACATGAACGGATCGTAGCCGATAACTTTCATACCGAGAGAAACCGCGCAGTTTGCAACAAGAATACCGATTGCACCAAGTCCCACTACGCCGAGAGTTTTACCCATGATCTCGGGACCTACAAACTGACTCTTTCCCTTTTCAACCATTTTGCCGACAGCGTCGCCGTTGCCCTTGAGTGTCTTTGCCCACTCGATACCTTCGGTAATTTTTCTTGAAGAAAGCAGCATAGCCGCAACGATAAGCTCCTTAACGGCATTTGCGTTGGCACCGGGTGTGTTGAAAACAACAATGCCCTGCTCTGAGCACTTATCCTTAGGAATATTGTTTGTGCCTGCGCCTGCTCTTGCTATTGCAAGGAGATTTGCCTCAAACTCCATATCGTGCATTGCCGCACTTCTGACAAGCACTGCGTCGGGATTTTTAACATCGTCGCCGTAGGTGTAGTTTTCGCCGAGGCGGCTTGTGCCGACATTTGAAATTTTATT
>CALYBP010000076.1 GCA_944415425.1 uncultured Ruminococcus sp.
CCATTTTCATTGTCAACATCTAAAATGCTAAACATGCATACACCTCTAAAACCGGCAATATCATCCACCGAAGAAACGTGTTCAACATTTTCAATTGATGAAATTGCGTCATCGGTAAGCGGTAAAAGCCACGGGTCAAGCTCCAGTGATCTCGCCCTGTAGTCCTCTTTGTATTCATTTAGTGCCCGAGCTGTCACTGCCGTAAAACAAGATATGACCGTACAGGCTATTACAAGCAAACACATCAGCACTATAACTGCGTTGCTTTTTTTGTTCCCTTTTATGTTTGCTTTTGATAAAAAGCTAATGTAAGAATATTTCATATTTTTTAACCAAAACTAAATGTCATTTTAAAAATTCACCTTGATTTACTGTGAAAGATACATTGTTCAGGGCACAAACATCTTTGTTAAACAGTTTTGAAACATTTTTTAACTCTATTGTTTTCATTTTTATCTTCCCAAAAACATTACATATTGTTCATCGCGTCTTTGGGCTGAATTTTTGTAAGCTTACGCAAAAACAGAATTTGGCAAATTAAAGGTACAAATACTACAATAACAAGTGCAATAATTGTAAATATCAGATAATTAATCCAATTAATAATGTAGATACGATTTGCGTAAGTACTGTTATAGTTAATTAAATTGATTATTGTGACTGCTATTGCAGAAACGGCAGTACCTATAATAAATCCTCTTAATGTCATAATTATATGTTCTGCGGTTATACAGCTGAAAATTTCGCTGTTTTTATATCCAACTGCCTTCATCATACCGATTTCATCTTTTTTATTGTTAATTATATTTTTAGATGACTGCAATATTAAAATCAAAGATATAATAAGTGTTGATGATGTTATCATAACGCTTAACACTTTAAAAATTGTTGTGATAACGGGTATGGTCGGATTTATTCCTAATTCAGTACCATCTAAAACAAAAATATTCATTTGGCTTAGTTCATTATAAACTTCATTCAAATTATCAAAATCATCAACCGTTATGTGTATATTATGAAATTCCGGTCTGTTCATAAATTCAGTTAACTCGCCAATACTTTCGCCTGCTCGTTCTGACGCCGTTTTTATAAGTTCTTTTCCTGTTTCTTCCGAAATATATATCAAACTCGGATCACCGTCAGCAGTTACCGAGGCATAATATACTCCGACTATTTTTAATTTCACATCAAATGACGGTACGGTGATACGGCGCCCTTCGTTACCGTCAAAAAAATCAATATTGAATCCTGAGCTTCCTTCGTTTAATGTTAATGTTTTGCCTATAAGGCTCTCTCCGTCAATATAATCAAGTCCGCTTGTTTCGTACACATCTTCATCAAAAGGATAAAATAAATGAGGAATAATACAACTGAATTGAGGAGCTTCATCTAAGCTTTTTCCTGCAATCACAGGTCTTTTTTCTTTGCCGATCAACGACCATGCACTTATTAATGTATCTTTTTCATTAATAAGATTTTGTAGCTCATCATATGTACCGTTTTCATCACAAATATTTTCTATATGAAAAAATTGAACTCTCAATTCATCTTCAATATCTATTGATTCGACATGATTTATTTTACTTATTTCATCCAAGGTTTTCTCATCAAATACTCTGTTATACGGATACGCTTCTATTGTTCTCGCCCTGAAATCATTCTTGTATTCATTCATTTGTCTTGACAGTGTAAATGAAAGCAATGATATAACAGTCAGAGAAATACACAAAAGAGCTGTCACTGCTACACCTGAGATGCTGTGCCGATTGCCTTTTAAATTTGAATTTGATAAAGCAAAAGTGTATTTTAATTTCATATTTAACCCCAATCACAAACTATCCGTTACAACAACAAATTCAACTTGATTTACGGTGAAAGACACATTGTTTAGGGCACAAACATCTTTGTTATACAGTTTTGAAACATTTTTTAACTCTATTGATTTCATTTTTATCCTCAAAAAAATTACATATTGTTCATTGCGTCTTTGGGCTGAATTTTGGAAAGCCTTTTCAATGCAATCAACTGACAAACCACAGGTATTACAACAGATACTGCAAGCGATATTGATAAAAGCGTTAAAAAATCGCTCCAATCCACTATGTATAATCGGTTTACAAAAGCAGAGCTTTTACTGTTAAAGTAATTAGCTATACACACAAACAAAAGGGATATTGTTCCGCCGATTAAAAATCCTTTTACGGCTAAAATTAACTGTTCATAACACAGGCAAAAGAATATGTTTTTGTCACTATAGCCCACCGCTTTCATCAAGCCTATTTCGCCTCTGCGTTTTTTTAAATTACTTGCTGTGGATTGAATCAATATTATCACAAGCAAAATTGAAGGTGAAATAAGCAAAATTACACTTGCAACACTCAATATCTTAGATATTATCAAAACACTTTCGCTCATGCCCATTTCGGGATCATTTGCACACGAATACCCCATTTTGCTTATTTCGTTATATACATATGATATATTATCATAATCATCAACTATAACATAATGAGTACGCAGACTTGGCGTGCTCCACCATTTTTCTACAGATGTTTTGTCTGAATTTAATTTTAATCCTGCGGCTTCAAGTGCTTCTTCAATGATTAGTTTGCCTGTTTCCTCGGATACAAGCATTAGACCGCCGTAACCGAAATCTGTTGCCGATTCATAATACACACCGACAACTTTTAATTTGTATTTCAGTGCGGGAAGATGTGCCCACTCATTACCGCTTTGATTACCGTCATCGTAATTATATAGGACTTCAAGATATTCTCCTTTGTTCGCCGTTACGGTTAATGTTTTACCTATAAGGCTTTCTCCGTTAATATATGAAGACTTATTTTCGAAATTTTCTTCTGAAGAATCAAGTGTGAAATTATTCGGAATAATGCAACTGAATACAGGTGATTCGTCAAGAGATTTGCCTGATATAACATCTCTTTTTTCGCTTCCTATCAAAGAAAAAGTCCATGCATATGAATCTTCTTTCACAAGCTGATTTTGCAAATCGTAACAAATACCTTTTTCGTCGGATATTTCAAGCACACTGAAGAGCTGATCTCTCATACCCTCAAGCATGTCAACTTCTTCTATATGATCAATATTTCTTATGCTTTCCAATGCATCTTTCGTGAGTTTACCACTCCACGGATCTAACTCCAATGCACGAGATCGAAAATCTGCCGTGCGTTTATTTACAGAGTTGTTAACAGTTAAAGTAAATGCAGGAACTAAAGCTATTGATATTACTAAAAAAATCATCAAAACAATAATAGCATTACTTTTATTATTTCCCTTTGAATTGGATGTTGCAAAAAATCTTATGTTTGTTAGCTTCATTTTTATCTCCAAATGCTAATCTTTGCCCATTGCAGGCAGAGCCTGCAATGGGCATTAGACTTACAAATTAATACCACTTAATTGTCGTTACCGAGGTTCTGAAACCGCCATCGCTTACATGTTGATAGTAAAGACGCCAATCACCACTGCTTAATGAACCATAGTTAACTGATACAGGAGCCGGCCTATTTTCGAATAGGACAAAAGTTTTATAACTGGTTTTATAGGATGTGTCTCCGTCTTCTGCACGAGCTTTATTTGTAGAACTACTATAGTTGCCATATATTGTTGGATAACCGCCAAATTCGTCTGAAACCGATGCTGATTTTTTCATATTGATCCAAGTTGAAGCATCTGAACCAGCACTTGCATTAACGCTTACAGTATGCACATACTGTTCGGAAGCGGCGTTTGCACTTATTGCCGCCGTACAGGAAAATGCACACGCAACTGCTAATGTGGTCAATGCCGCCCTTTTGATTTTGCTTACATTTTGTTTCATACTTGAAACCTCCTTTGTTTAAATAAATTAAAAATTATATGTTAATTTGTTGCAACAAAAATAACAGCATTTAAAAATTGTGAAAGTGTAAAAATTATTAAAGGAAAACAGAAAAATTATGTTTATTTTTCTTAACCATATTATAGCAAATATGGTACATACTGTCAAGAGTTATAAGCATTTTTTCTGTTTATATTTTCTAAAATATTATAATTTATTGTTAACTAATATTTATTGTATAAAATTAAGCCGACAGTTTTTTTACTTCGGTTGACAAGAATATAAAAAGAAAATGCAGCAAAACATTACCGCTTTGCTGCATTTAAATAGTTTTAATATTTATGCTTCTGCTCTATTAATTGCATTCAGAACGCCGAGAACCGATGCAACATTGACATTTGAATCAATTCCAATACCGAAAATATGTTTTCCGTCCGGTTTTTTAAGCTCAATGTACGAAACTGCCTTTGAATCAGAGCCTTGAGAAATTGCGTGCTGGCTGTAAGAGATAAATTCGTATTTATCAAGTCCCACCGCTTTTATTGCGTTAAAGAATGCGTC
>CALYBP010000077.1 GCA_944415425.1 uncultured Ruminococcus sp.
AGATTGTACTTAGGCGTTGAGCTGAGATACTCACAGCCTCGTACAACATGTGTTATTCCCATCGTGTGGTCGTCAATGACATTTGCGAAATTGTAGGTTGGGTATCCGTCGGTTTTTATAAGAATTTGATCCTGAAGCTCAGAGTTTTCAACCGTAATTTCTCCGAATACAGCGTCGGTAAATGTTGTGCTTCCCTCTATCGGCATTTTTTGTCTGATAACATAGGGTACACCCTCTGAGAGCAGTCTGTCGATTTCGTCCTGCGGCAAATCGCGACAATGGCGGTCATATCCTCCGCCTATATTATCGCTTTGGAGCTTTTCAAGGCGCTCTTTTGTGCAAAAACAGCGGTACGCCTTGCCCTCTTTAATAAGCTGTTCCGCATATGGCAGGTACATATCCTTTCGCTCTGACTGAACATAGGGTCCGAAATCGCCTCCTATGTCGGGACCTTCATCATGCTTTAGTCCAGCAAGTTTCAGAGTATCATATATAACATCAACCGCACCCTCTACAAGGCGTTCGCGGTCGGTGTCCTCAATTCTAAGTACAAATTTTCCGTTCTGCGACTTTGCAATAAGATACTCATAAAGAGCAGTCCTTAGGTTGCCGACATGCATAAATCCCGTGGGGCTTGGGGCATATCTTGTGCGAACTGTTTTATCTGCCATTTTGTTCACTCTCCAAAACACTTTTTAGATTATACTTTTTTAGTATAACACACAAGCCGCCGTTTTTCAATTATTTTAACACCAAATTAACAAGCTGTGCTAAATGTACAGGTTTTTAATTTTTGTATTGACAAAATACATTTTTAATGATAAAATAACTCTTGCGTTGGATTTTGAGTATGGTTGCTTTTTCGGTGACAAATTTGAAATTCAAACAAAAATTTAATATACAGGGGTATAGCTCAGTTGGTAGAGCAGCGGTCTCCAAAACCGCGTGCCGAGGGTTCGAGTCCTTCTGCCCCTGCCAAGCAAAAACGGCTTAAACACTGCGTTTAAGCCGTTTTTTGATATAATTTTATGATGGGAGCACGGTCTGATTTTCTCATTTTGGTGCTTATTTCAGGCATCAAAATGTTCAACGGTTGCTAATAATTTCAACATTTCCGTCTGCTACATCATCAAAATAGCATCAATTATCATCAACAATATTTTATTAAAGGCTTTGAAGAAAAATAAATTTCCCAAAGCCTTTTCTTTGTTTACAGCGTAGCAGTTTTTATTTTTTTAATTACTTCTCATCTAAAACAAACATTCCATCGTCAAATAGTTCAATGGTAAAAGAATAACCAGTAGATTTATCGGTGATAAGAAGTGCTGTATCGTTTAGCTTTTCAACATCATAAATTTCTTTATCACGGTAGTATTCCGCAAAATCATTAATATCAAAAAATTCTTTATAATACACTTCCCCCTCAAACGGAGTAGCATTTGCAGGGTAGTCAGAATTTGAAAATTCTTCGAGCATATAAAATGGTATATAAATGTATTCCCCAAATTCTTCTGCTCTACCGACATCTGCAAAAAGCGAGTAGTTGTAATCTCCGTTATTTGAAGAATTGTATTTGACATAAAAATTACCGTTTGTTGTTTCAAGTTTCATATAGCCGGTAGAAAGTGTGTGGTAAATGTTAATCGCTGTATTAACAGCGTCGGCACTCTCAAGCTCCTTTTGTAACTCTGAAAAGCTGAGGTGCGTTGTGAAATTTGAAAAGTTTCCTGTATCAGCATAATTATAAACATCAATCGGTATGGTAAGGCTTTTGCCGGTAATGAGATTTTTGGCATAAATTTTAAGACTAACCAATGTCACATTCCAACAGGCGCCGGAAATTCCTCTATTGTTATTGCCTACTGCTCCGATGATTCCGGCTACGTGAGTTCCGTGTCCGTCTGAATCTGTAAAAGGCGCGTTATCAACAAAGCTCTTGCTCAGGGTCGCATTAACGTTTGCCGTCAAATCGGAATGGGCGCGTTTTATTCCGGTATCGATAACGCCGACAGTTACATCAGAACTTCCGGTTGTTATGTTCCAAGCGGCCGGCAAATTAATTTTGCTTGCCGCCCACTGTTTACTGTAGTATGAATCATTTGGCACCGCGGCAGGCTCATAAATATAATTCGGCTGTACCGCCCAAACATCTTCGCGAGCTTCAAGCTCGTCAATAGCATCTAAAACCGCCTGTTTGCTGTTAGTCTTTAAGTTGAGCTTGATTATCCGATGAAAAGAGGAGTAATCATTATTATATCCGCTTTCATCTTCGTAATCATCGACAATTTCATCATTAATCGCTTCGTCAGACGTCGCGGTACTGTTAACCGATAAAGAATTTAATTGCAAACGTTGTTCCTGAATTGTTTCAACGGTGTAAGAGGTTAAATCCTCAACTTTTTCGGCGTTAACCTCGCTGAAATCATATTTATCGTAATCGTTAAGTTCAAGGCTCACGTCGTTTTTCAGCATTACAATAACACTGTCATCCGCAAAATCGTCCTCCAGTGTAGCGTCGCAGTAAATTTTTTCTTCTTCGGCTTCAACGGGTACAAGCTCAGCCGCTGTATTTTCAGATACACTTGAAAAGAATTGGTTGGTCTCGGCAAAAGCCGGTATGGCACTTGCCACAGCCAAAATCAAAGCAGCAATAATGCTGTTATTTTTTTCATAATAATTCTCCCCTTTCCTCTTAATTAATTGAATATTTAATTTTTTAAACTCTTCTGCGTTTGAGAGCAAGCAGAGCGCCTGCCGCAAGCAGGGTTACAATTACGATCGCCGCAAGAGCAGATGAAGCGTTCTGTCCCGTTTGAATTGTCGAATTGTCGGAATTACTATTATTTACATTTGCAACGGTATCCGGTGTTGAATGAGATTTTGTTTCATCAGGTGTTGTTTGAGGATTTGTTGCCTCTTCTTCGGGTGATGTGGGTTCATTTTTTAACGGTAAATTCAAAATTTCCGCAATCTCATCCAAAGCAGAATCGCTTATCAATCCTAAATCATACGCTTTTTTAATCTGGTATATGTTATGGTCGCCATAGATATATACTTCATCAAAGCCGTCCGAAGCTGTATATATATATTTACCCATTTCGTAAACTCTGACATTTTGCGGCGCTGCAATACCAAAATATCGTAATAAAATTCTTCCGTCGCTCAGTGTTCCCAAGTATTCCAGAGTAATGTCGTCTGTTGTAAGTCCAAGCGAAGGATTGCGGTTAACTATCGTCTGCTTTATTTCAAGCGCCGTTTCGGCGTCAAGTCCGGGAGTAGTTGGGTCAATAGGTATTGCGGGACGAGCAGGATAAGTTGTTACTTCGTCCGAGCTTGCCGATTCATTCGGATTGATTACCACCTCATCTGCACTTGCCGTTTTTGCAAATGCCGTTGTTATAAATAAAGACGACAAAAGCAACATTATTGCCATTGTGATTGATATTAT
>CALYBP010000078.1 GCA_944415425.1 uncultured Ruminococcus sp.
ACCGCCTCCATGCTCAAAAGGCCGTTCTTGTTGAATGTATGGCTGACAAGGACGCAGAGGAGCTTCGTGCATAAAATCAGTCAAAATTAAACGGGCGAATATTGTATCCGCCCGTTTTGTCAATTTTTACGCAAAAGATTTTTATAAAGCAATTTCATTTTTCTGTACTGTACAATACAGGTTATAATACATATAAGCAAAAAAACAAGCGCAACAGATACGCATAGTGCGGCTCCGAAAGGCTCGGCCTTATAAGCACTCACAGCTATTATTCCCATAACGGCGCATAGCACAAGCAGCGCCGAAACAATGCCCTTTACCCATTGAAAATAACTGTTTGCGATGCTGTATTTGTTGCAATAGCAGCGTGTTTCGACTGCTTTGTCATCTACCTGTATACGTGGGCTTGAGTATGTTTTTGAAAGTTTATCGTATTTTGATCCTGAAAGCGAAAATGTGATTGATGTATTGCCTCTGACATCTACATAAAACGGTTCTGTATAAGCAATAAACGGCTGAGCGTTTTTAAACCATTCTGTGTCGGTGAAAAACATTCTGAACAACGCCTGAACAGGCAGCGTTAATATAAAAAATATCACTTTTAAAACAGTATGATTATTGCTTTCGGGTATTTCCTCTATTGATATGCGGTACTTGCTGTTTTTCTCAACTTCAAAAACTGCTGTATTGTCAATGCAGTCTATTTCGATTACATTATCGTTTGCGTAGATATAAAAACTTTTATTATCTTCAAACAAACCCTTGATGCATAATTTTGACATATTTTTACCTTCTTAAAGCTGTATTTTGCGGTAAAATAAAGTATATCAAAAAATAAATTTTAATACAATATTTTTTCAAAAAAAGTGTTGACAAATGTAAAAGCATGTAGTATAATTACTACTGTTCTTGAAAAACAGTAGTTGGTGTTGATGACGCTGAGGGTCCACCTGTTCCCATACCGAACACAGAAGTTAAGCTCAGTGGTGCCGAAAATACTTGGCTGGCGACGGCCTGGGAAAATAGGGAGATGCCAACACATAAAAGTGTCCACCCAGCAGGGTGGGCGTTTTTTTATTTTCCGGAAACGTTGAAAACAGTCGGGTAAAGAAGATTTGATAATATCAACCTGTCTGCTCGAACCGGGTGTCGAGGTACTCGATTTTTTATGACGTTAAGAATCTTTTTTCGGGAGTTTATATGGATATTTGTTTTGAGGGGCTTACAAGCGTCTGGCAGCGACTTAAGGACGATGGCAAGCCCGTTGTTTTATACGGAATGGGCGACGGTGCGGACAAGGTGCTTAACGCGTTTGATAAATTCGGCATAAAGGCAAGCGCCGTTATGGCAAGCGACGAATTTGTAAGAGGGCAGAGCTTTCATGGCTTTGAGGTTAAAAAGCTGTCACAGATTGAAGAAGAGTACGGCGATTTTAACATAGCGCTTTGTTTTGCAAGTCAGCTTG
This sequence comes from uncultured Ruminococcus sp., assembly GCA_944415425.1. Lineage (GTDB taxonomy): Bacteria > Bacillota > Clostridia > Oscillospirales > Acutalibacteraceae > Ruminococcoides. The sequence continues at coordinate 1,466 of CALYBP010000078.1, forward strand.
AAGATGTTATGAATCATATAAAAGCTGTTGCAAAAAGGCACACCGTTCTTGTCCCGAGTGTTCCTGCGTTTGGCAGTACATTGTTTGATGAGCGCTTTATTGCTGAAAATATCAACGCCATTAAAAGCGCTTATTCATTGTTTGAAGATGAACTTTCAAAAAAGGTTTATAAAAATATTCTCAAATTTTACTACACGGGCGAGCTTTATTTACTTGATGAAATCACGACCGATAAGGACGAAGCGTTTAAAAGCCTGTTACAACTCGGCGACAGCGAGGTGTATGTCGACTTAGGAGCATACAACGGCGACACAATAGACGAGTTTTTGCATTACTGCAAAGGAAGCTACCGAAAAATCGTTGCCTTTGAGCCGAACTCCAAAAACTTTGCAAAGCTTCAGACACACTGCGGAAATATGAGCAATATTGATTTGTGGCAGCTTGGTTCGTACAGCCGCAATACGGTACTTACCTTTAACAATAAGGCGGGAAGAAACAGCGCTATATCCGACAAAGGAGTCGAAACAAGAGTTGCGGCAGTTGATTCGATATTGTGCGGATTGGCGGCAAGCTATATTAAGGCTGATGTTGAGGGAGCAGATGTTGAAACTGTTTTGGGAATGAAAAAAACGCTGCAAAATTTCAAGCCGAAGCTGAATTTCGCAGCGTATCACAGATTTGAGGATATTTTCAGATTACCGCTTCTCATAAAGCAGATAAATTCCGAATACAAAATCTATTTGCGTCACCACCCCTATATCCCCGCATGGGACACAAACCTCTATTGCATTTGATTAATACTTGTTTTGTCTTATCTCATCCAAAATGTCGTCCACTTCATCGTGTGATGTGTCGGACGGCTTGTCAATATCGGAAAGATACTTATCGTAATCAAAGTCGTCATAATCATTTGACGGCTTTTCTTCATTTTTTTCTCTTTTTTCACGCTCAAGTTCATCACGGCGTTTAGCTTCAAGCAAAACAGCCTCAGCCTCGGCTTTTTCTTCTTCCTCTTTTTTGCGGCGTTTATCTCCCAGCGCAATATCCCCCAAAAACAAGCCGAATATTCCGGAAACAAGGTAAACTGCAAGCAGTATTATATTCGCAAGATTAAACCCTCCGTAATAAATGAGCATCGTGGGAATATACGCGATCGGTGCAATTAAGGCAAACAAAAAGTCAAGCCCGTACTTTGAGCAGTAAATCGCAGAGCTTATAACGGCTGTACAGGGGAAAATAACATAAAACGCAACAGGCACAAAGGTTCTCATTGTACTCCCCAAAAATACAATCGGAACAAGCAGAAAAATTGCAAAAATTGTAACCGCATACGGCAAATATTTTTTTATCATGCTGTCCATAACAGTCCTCCCTGACGGCAGTTTTCACCTATTATATACGCTCTTTCGGCGCAATTACTCACAAACCTATTATACACAATATTCTCCAAAAATCAAGTTTTTTAGTTCGAGCAGAAAGCACCTTTTAATCTCAATCTTGCCGTCCCGACAGTCAAAATCACAAACCTTTAAACTTGTTTTTTAGTTCGAGCAGAAAACACCGAGTTGTCAAATACTTCTGAACTGACACATAGCATCTAAAATACATAATTAAACTATCCCTATTAATAGGGTTTTATCGAAGTTGTAGTTTTTAAATTGTACAGATTCCCCACAATTTTACATTCATAATA
>CALYBP010000079.1 GCA_944415425.1 uncultured Ruminococcus sp.
AACCCCGCGAAACCTTGTCGTGGGGTTTTGTTAAAATCGGAGGCAACGGCGGTGAAAGGCGTTAATATTTCTCATACGGGCACCGAAGCTCATAAAGATATGCAGAGACTGTTTGAGTCGCTGGGGACTGTACGCACCTTTAAAAGGGGCGAAATAATTTATCGTCAGGGCGATTTTGCGACGAGCTTTTATTACCTTAAAAAGGGAAGAGTGAGCGTTTTTATGACCTCCGTGGACGGTTTGGAAAAAACGCTGAATACCGCGTCAAAAGGCGAGCTTTTGGGAGAGGGGGCTTTTTTTGACAAGAAGCCGAGGGTAAGCTCCGCAAAGGCGGTTACGGACTGCGATGTGGTGACTATCGACAGGCAAACGCTCACAAATCTGTTTGCAAAACAGCCGCAGCTTCCTTTTGAGCTTCTCGAAATTCTGGCAAACAGAATCCGTCTTTTGTCTTTCCAGCTTGATTCAATGACATTTTTGCAGGCGGACGCACGGATTGCGCGCTGTATTTTGCAAAACGAAAAAAACGGTGCGGTGTGCCTTACCCATGAGGAAATCGCCTCAGCCGTCGGAGTGTCGAGGGTGACGGTGAGCAAAATTCTCGGAAAACTTGCCCAAAAAGGCGATGTTGCAACAGAATACAGAAAAATAATTATTAAAAACCGAGACGCCCTCGAGGCGATGTCGGTTTTGTGACAGGTATAAAATATAAAGCCGCGGTAATTTCGGTTAAAAATCCGATTTACTGCGGCTTTATTTGTTTCTGCGTGTTTTTGGACGGTAAGCGATTAATACTAATGCACAAATAAATCCTAAAAATCTTTTGACATATTTTATATAGCCTTTAATCAGGCGTTAGTATAACTGCATTTATTTTTCGCTCTGATAGAAAACGCAGGTAAATTTGGTTCCCTTGCCGATTTGTGAGTCGGCGTATATACTGCCGCCCCTTTTTTCGATAATCGTTTTTGCGAGAGCAAGCCCTATGCCCACGCTGTTTTCGTCGGAATTTTTACCCTTGTAAAACCTCTCGAAAATATGTGGCAGGTCGCTTTTGTCGATTCCTCTGCCGTTGTCAGTGACTGTTATTTTTACGCACAGCGAGGTTTTTTCCGCTTTCAGTTTAACAAAACCGCCCTCGTCCGTATGTTCAATGCAGTTTTTCACAATGTTTGTAATTGCTTCGCAAAGCCACTTGAAGTCGCATTTCAAGGCAAGGTTTGGAGCACATTCGTAACTTACCGCAACACCCTTGATTTCCGCAGGAACGGCGGTGTTCTTTATACACTCGCAGAAGATTTTTTCAACGCTTTCCTGCTTGTACTTAAAGCGGATAGAGTTTGCGTCAAGCTTTGAAAGAGTCAGAATGGACTGAACAAGAAAACTGATACCGTTTGTGCTGCGTCTTATATCGTTTAAAAACTCGCGGCGTATGTCATCGGGCATATTTTCGTCCTCGATGATGTTGTCGAGCAAAACCATAATTGATGTCAGCGGAGTTTTCAGTTGATGGGAAATATCGGACAGCGACTGCTTGAGATTTTCTTTGTCCTTTTGCGAATTGTCCGACTGCTCCCTGAGCATTACGGTTGTTTTGTAGATTTCGCTTTTAAGCAGGGACATTTCATCTTCGCTGTTTGTTTTTAATTCGAGGTCGTAATTGTGTTGATTTATTTTCCTCAGATAAAGGGCAAGTCTTTCCGACTCGGTTTTCTGCTTTTTGCAATAGATGAGAAAAACGGCGGTAAGCACAAGACAGGAAGCCGCACATATCACCGTGTTTATTGCAATAACCGACTGTGAAAAACCGTAGTTTTTGTAAACCGCCCAGTCGTTTTCAAGGTCGATTCCGTATTTTTCAAGACTGTCGTCATAATCGTTTGTGTCTGTGTCGTCGTTGAGAATTTTTGCAAGCTCTCTTTGTGAAACTTCGGGATACTCTTTCTGTACGGCACCCAGTATTTGAGCTGCCGCTTGGTTTGTGTTATCTCTGATTTTTTCAAGCTCAAGGCAGGATGTCACGGCAAAGACAGCCGAAAACACCGCTGTAAGCACGAGAAATAAGACTAAAAATTTTTGTGAACGCTTCATTGCTCCTCCAGCCTGTACCCGATGCCCTTTACGGTTTTTATTCGGTCGGTGCCGAGCTTGCGGCGAATACGGCGAATATATACGGTCAGGGTGTTGTCGTTTACATAGTTGCCTGCTATATCCCAGATTTTTTCAAGAATAATTTCCCGTGTGACGGTTTTGCCGCAGCTTCGGGCAAGGATTGAAAAAATTTTATATTCAAGTGCGGTAAGCTCAACTCTTTCGCCGTCCTTAAAGACTTCACGGCTTTCAAGGTCGATTTTTATGTCGCCTGATGAAATTACGCTTGTTTTTGTTTTGCTTTTTGCCGTGAGTCTGCGTATTCTCGCAAGAAGCTCACGCATTGAAAAAGGCTTTGTTATATAGTCGTCTGCACCGAGGTCAAACGCCTTTACAATACTGTCCTCATCGTCAAGTGCGGTAAGAAATATTATCGGAGCGGTGCAAAGCCTGTGAATTTCATCAAAAAGCTCAAAGCCGTTGCCGTCGGGCAGGGTAATATCAATTATTATCAAATCAAAATCAAACGGCGCCGCACAAAGCGCCTGCGAAAAGCTCTCGCAGAGCGTAACCTCGTAGCCGTCCTGTCTGAGGGCATAAACGATGCCTTTTGATATTGATCTGTTGTCCTCGATAAGAAGAATGTTCATAATAAAACCCCGTTATTATTCGGTTTGTCCCTAAAAGTAATTTGCCGTAAATTAATTATCTATCAATTTACGGCAAGTGTCAACTAAATATTGTCGTTGCGGATTGTTTCTATTATGTTTTGTTTCTGTACCTTTGAAAT
>CALYBP010000080.1 GCA_944415425.1 uncultured Ruminococcus sp.
CGCAGAAAGCGTCAATGAAATTGTGATGACGGGCAAAAAGCACTGACTTTTCAGTCGGTGCTTTTATTTTTGTAAGGCAGAACGGAACCGACGACCTGAGAATTAATGATGAGAGAGGATAAGTTTTCGTGTACGTATATGTTGGATTTTAATAATACGAAATAAAATATTTAACTTGCTAAAAACAGTCAAAATATTAAAAATATTTTAATTAAATAGGAACCGAAATGTATTGTTTGGAATAAAATAAATTATGCCTGTTGAAAGGAGGAAATTACAATGCAAAATGATATGTTATCAACAGAAATCAGACTTGCCCGACTGTCGGATACCAGTCGGCTTCGATTTGTGTGCCTGTAACTGTAAATCCGTTTGCAAAAACGGGAGTAACTTTCACAAAATGCTGCGGTTCGCCCGTTGTGATACCGGGAAAGGTTACCTGCGAAGGAGAGCGAAACGGATCTTGCGTATTTACGATTTAACAGGATATATGCGTAGCTGTTCCCGTTGAATTCGGCGCTACTGCAACGGTTGGAGATGCATTTGTTAGCTGTAATGAAGCGTCTGCCGACGATATTTGTACAGGCTGCGGAAAAGCCCAGACCGTAGAAGAAAATTTTACAAAGATTTAATTTGATATTTTAAGATTTTTATAATTAAATTCAGCAGTAATAATACATTGCTGTATGAACAAACAGGGCGAAAATAACTCCTCCCTGTTTTTTTGTTGTTAATTTATATTTCTGCCCCTATTAAACTTGTGCGGATTTTGTTTTGCGGGTACACAAAATATTGACTTTTGAGCTGTTTTGGATTATTATAAAGAATGTATAACTTTAACTTCTCGGGGTGCAAGTTATTTTAAGCATAATCACTATATTGAGTTTGAGAAAGGAGTCGGAAGCGTGTTTGATGTCTCGGTTATTTTTGATGTCGGCGTAGTAGCTCTGCGAATAATGCTGCCGATTTACGCTGTTGTAATCGTTTACCAGTGCTATGCCGCAATGCGCCGCCACAGACGTTCCGAAAAACCTCTTATAATGCTGTTCAACCCCGACACGGGTCTTAAGCTCCCCGTTTTGTTCTGGGAAAATTCAATAGGCAGAAGCAAGTCAAGCGATATTGTGGTTGATGACCCCGCCGTTTCGAGGAATCACTGCGTTTTGCTCAGGCGAAAGGACGGTTGGTTTGTTGCCGATACCGGCTCAAAGAGCGGAACATATGTAAACGGAAAACGAATCAGAGGCAGAAAACAGGTTATGATCGACGATGTTATAGGTGTCGGTGATTCGGAGTTTGAGCTTAAAAGAGGCGCTGAATTTGACGAAAGGCTCAAATCAAGCTGGTTTTTCTCAAAGGTAAGCAATAAGCCTGCAATAAAATCATGGAAACTGATGCTGCTTGTGACGATCTTTCATTTCTTTATGTGCGTTGAAGCGATGTTTTGGAACGACGCCACAGATCAGTATGCGCCGTTGGTGCTGTTCGGAGTTTTGGCGGCCGTTGAGTGGGGATTTTTCTTTGTATCTACCGTGGTATTGAGAAGAATTAACTTTGAGCTTGAGTCTTTGGCGCTGTTTCTGACCGGTATAGGCGTAATGCTGTTGATAAGGCAGAACGAAAGGTCTGCTTATACTCAGCTTGCGGCGGCGGCAATAGGAATGGTATTGTTCTGCGTGATTATCAAGGTTATTGAAGATCCGGATAAGGTAAACAAACTGAGAATACCGATGATGATTGCGGCGGTTCTTTTGCTTTTGTCGAGTATTGTGCTGGGCAAGATAACATACGGAGCGGCTAACTGGATCGTTATAGGCTCCGTTTCGATTCAACCGTCTGAAATTGTTAAGATAATTTATATCTTTATCGGCGCAAGCGCACTTGATAAACTCCAGACAAATAAAAACCTGTTTGAGTTTATTATTTTTTCAGCAGTTTGCGTGGGACTTTTGGCGGTAATGGGCGATTTCGGTACGGCGCTGATATTCTTTGTGACGTTCCTGCTCATTGCGTTTATGCGTTCGGGCGATTTCAAGACGATTATCCTTGCGGTTGCGGCGGCAGTTTTCGGAGTTACATTTGTTTTGAACCTTAAACCGTATGTCGCAGACAGATTCAAGGCTTGGGGCAAGGTGTGGCAGTATGCCGACGCCGAAGGCTACCAGCAGACCCATGTGCTTACCTTTCTTGCCAGCGGCGGACTTTTCGGCGTAGGCATCGGCAACGGATTCTTAAAGCAGGTGGGCGCTTCCGAGAGCGACCTTGTATTCGGTATACTTGCCGAGGAGATGGGAATCATTGTTGCGATTACCGTTGCGGTTGCGGTCGGAGCACTGGTGACATATGCCCGTGCGATTACTACAAGAAGCAGAAGTACATTTTATTCGATTTCGGCGTGCTGTGCGGCAGGCTTGCTTGTTGTTCAGCTTTCGCTCAATGTTTTCGGCGCAACAGATGTACTGCCGCTTACGGGTGTTACATTCCCGTTTATAAGCTGCGGCGGTTCGAGCGTGTTGTCCTGCTGGGGCTTGATTGCCTTTATTAAGGCGGCAGACGAAAGAACCTACGCAGTTAAAAGATAAAGTTTTTATAAGATACAGTTATGTTTTAGCCATAGAGCAACAGGAGTTTGTTAAATATCATCCTGTCTGCCCGAATTGGGGGCGAGGCACTCGTAAAGAGGCATAACCCATAGATGATACTGAATGTCGGGCAATGGTGATTTATTAAATATCATCCT
>CALYBP010000081.1 GCA_944415425.1 uncultured Ruminococcus sp.
TGAGAAAAAAATTGTACTGTTTATCAGGCAACACAAAAAGGCGTACCCCATCCGTATAAAAACGGGCGGAATACGCCTTTGAAAAATATGCGATTGTACTCTTGACAAGGAAAAAGGGCGCAGTTATGCTGTGCTTGCTTGCTACCAGTGTGCTTCCTGCCGCCATTTTTGTCAAGCCCCTTTCTGAACATAAATATACATATAAATTTTATCACAAATCCCGCTGATTTTCAACCTCTATTCGAGAAAAAATGGGGTGCGCTATCAACAATTCAGGTCGAATCATCTATTCCGCCGTGTAGACATTTAGAGGTCAAAAAGGCGTGATTTTAAGCCGTTTCCAGAGCCTAAACTTTGAGGGGCAAAGTGTTTGTACCCTTACCCCTCGTTTTTGCGTCTGAAAGCGTTACAGGCTCATTTTTGCAGCTTTATCATTACCTCGTCTATAAGGTCTGTATATCTGCCCTGCGCCAGCAGCTTATTGCGGTACGCAAGCAGGGCGTTAAAAACATACCGTCTTTCTTCTGCCGTCAAATAAAGGTGGTATTTCTTCTTTCTCATACGAAGATCACCTCGGCATTGACGGTTTCCGTAACCGCCAACCGGAGGGCGTTCATTCTCTGCACCCACTCCATTTGATTGTCGGTTTTCAGCGTTTCGGTAATGCCCTCACGCTCTGCCCGCTGCTTCATAAGACGGTCAAACAGCTCCTGCGCCTGTTCCTCAACATCGGCAAGGTAGGAATGCAGCCTGCCGCTTGTCAAAAGGCTGGTATAAAGCGCCTTTTTATGCTCACGGATATACCGCAAATGCCGCTGCCCCCATACGCCGATGTGCCGTTCTTCTTTTTCGGTTGGTAGTTCCAAGCAGGGGATATAATAATCGCCCCATAGCTCATACCAAAGACCGTTTTGCTCGTTGTAGATGTACTGTTTCATTTTGTAATCCTCCAAAATTATATATTCGCACATACATCACAGTTTCCCGATTGCCACACTCTGTTATATCTTGTTATGAGATTTTCTTGCCCTTGTATTTGCCCTTATGAGCAAGGAGAGAAAGAGTAAACTTGTGTGTAACCGTATAAAGAGATAAGGAGAATACATTGCGATAAATCCTTTATTTTCAGGGCTTTTGGAGGATTTTATTAAAACACTGTAACCTCTGTTGAGAGGTCATAATTTACTGATATTCAAATCTGGATTAATAATTTTAATGGTGCTTGCTTACGAACTGAATCTATCCGGTAAGTGATGAGGTTATCCATTGCATCAAACACGTCTGTATATGCCAACAGTAAAAGCAATCCGTAAACTGAAAGACGGTCAAGGTCAATATCTGTGGCAGCCTTCTTTAACAGCAGGTACTCCAGATACGTTGCTGAATCGTCCGGTTTACACTTCTGCTTATGCTCCTATTATTGAAGCTGGAGCTAAAACTATTGCCTTCGGTGATTTCGGATATTATTGGATTGCCGATAGACAGGGACGTTCTTTCAAACGTTTAAACGAGCTTTTTGCAACCACAGGGCAGGTTGGTTTCCTTGCGAGCCAGCGTGTAGATGGAAAGCTTATCTTACAAGTCTATTGTTTGGAGATGTGTTAGTCGTTTAGAGGAAAAAGGCTCTGAATGTACGGCACCTACCATAAATGAGGAAACATTACAGGCAGCAGTGGTTAAGGCTATTAACGAACTTTTGACTAACAAAGAGCCCTTCCTCTCAACGTTACAGAAAAACATAGCTACCGTCCTCAATGAAGAAAATGATAATACCACCGATGATATTGATAGAAGATTGGAAGAGTTACAACAACAGCTCCTTATACAAGCAAAATCAAAAAATGACTATGAAGATGTGGCTGATGAAATTTATCGACTTCGGGAGTTAAAGCAAAATGCACTTGTAGAGAATGCAGATCGAGAAGGGAAAAGGCAACGAATCGCTGAAATGACTGATTTCTTGAATAAACAGTCACGTGAACTGGAGGAATATGATGAGCAGTTGGTAAGGCGGCTTATTGAAAAAGTAACGATATATGAAGCTAAGCTCACCGTTGAATTCAAGTCTGGGATTGAGATTGACGAAGAGATATAGAATATTAACCGCCAATTAAGGGCTAACACCATTTGGCGGTTTTTAATGGATTTTTTAATTTAAAAGTTGCTTAAAATGACTTATTGTGTTAAAATATATGATGATCCAAATAAGAATTTAGGAGGAACCGAAACTATGACAGCCTCAATGCGTTTAAGATAAGCTGGCAATAAAAAAAGCAGAATCTATCCCCGATGATAGGCTTTTTTGTTGTGCTTATTTATACGATATTGAGCATTCATTAGTTACGGTGAGGATATAGGTTATTAAACTATACCTTTATTTAACTATGTCTTTAATATGAATGTTTCCAAATTGTATGTATGCAGACCAAAAGCCACATTGTGGATTTAGGCCTGCATTTTTTATTGCCTAGAATGCTATTCAAAATAGAAATTCAAGCAAAATAATATGCAGGAGATAATATAAATGGAAAAATACAACAATTGGAAACTTAAGTTTTATACAATATGGGCAGGGCAGGCAGTATCA